>NZ_BDHF01000014.1:0-29194 GCF_054786115.1 Treponema sp. R80B11-R83G3
TTACGAAGTTGATTATTATATGAATTTTTCTCCGATAAATATACTCTTTACCGAAAAAAACAGGATATTTAATTTACTTCTCTTTCAAACATTGTTTGTTTTTATAGAATAGGAGAAATATATGATTTATAAACCTTTTGGCAAGACAGGCGTAAAAGTTTCGACGTTGGGTTTCGGCGCGATGCGCCTGCCCATGAAGGAAGTTGACGGCAAGAAAATTGTTGACGAAGACCTTGCCGTCCCTCTTATGCAGAAGGCGTTTGACATGGGAATAAACTATGTCGATACCGCGCCGCTTTATTGCGAAACGTTAAGCGAAATCGCAGTCGGAAAAGCGTTGAAAGGCTGGCGCGACAAAGTGTATCTGTCAACGAAGAACCCCATCGAAGACGCTGACGGCGATCACTGGATGGAACGGCTTGAAAAGTCGCTGAAAAAACTGGACACGGACTACATCGACTTTTATCACTTTTGGGGCATCTCGTTAAAAAGTTTTGAGTCATGGCAGGGATTAAAATTCGGCCCTCTTGAAGCGGCGTACAAAGCCAAAGAGCAGGGGCTTATCAAGCACATTTCATTCTCGTACCACGACGCGGCTGAAAATTACAAAAAGATAGTGGACTCAGGCCACTTTGAAACAACTCTTGTTCAGTACAATATGCTGGATCGTTCCAATGAAGAGAACATCGCCTACGCGAAGTCCAAAGGTTTGGGTGTTGTGGTAATGGGGCCGGTCGGTGGTGGCAGACTCGGCGCTCCAAGCGAAAAAATTCAAAGCTTACTGAAAAACAAATCGACAAGCACGGCGGAAATGGCATTGCGCTTCGTGCTTGCGAATGAAAACGTAGACATGGCCCTTTCCGGCATGGGCGATCTGAAAATGTTAAATGAAAACTTTGAGATCGCATCACGTACCGGCCATTTAACGGAAGACGAACTGCGTCATGTGAAATCCATGATGGAAGAAAACAAAAACCTCGCCAAACTTTACTGCACTGGCTGTAATTACTGCAAACCCTGTCCGCAGGGCATCGACATTCCGTATCTTTTTGAAATAATGAACCGTTACAGCGTTTACGGTTTGAAAGAACACGCGAAAAGCGCGTACAAAGAAATGATGAACGGCTGGAGTTGGAGAAAAAGCGCGGACGCTTCAAAGTGCGCAGCGTGCGGCGCGTGTGAAGAAAAATGCCCGCAGAAACTGCCAATTATAAAGCAGTTGCAGGAGACGCATAAGACATTGGCGTGAATTACTCAATCCTAAACGCCATATAATGCCCCGGCGTTATGTGAATATCAAAAATACTCTCCTTCTCCCCGGAACGTACAATCTCAAACGGGCGCATTTTTGGCATTTTTAACGGTACTAACGACGCTCCCGCCCTGTTAATGCGGACGCGCGCCCGTTCAGGCCTGTCAAGAAATGATTGCAAAATAAAAGTGTCGTTGTCATAGGGGAACAGAGACACTCGGCTGCAACATTCCAGCGTTATGGGCAAATTAAATTCACCGCGCAAAAGATTGAGCGTCTCGGCGGGAAGATTGTACAAATCGGCGAATGAGTCGGGTATTGTCAGTACATAGAGACTGCCTTTGCCATACGCGCCGCACAAAAGCAAGGCGTGGCTTGAATAGGGAGTAAGCGCGGATGAAAGCGGCCATAAGTCGTTTTCATTGTAGGCGACATGGGGAAGAGTTATGGGAGCGACTGCTTTTACATAACCGCAGTTGCCCCTGCCTAAAGCGCTGTTGGTAAAAACATCCGTAGTTATTTTTCTGTTTGTAATTTCAAGCGGCAGTATATCCTCTATTCCCTTGCCTGCCAATTTTTCATACAGCCCGCTGGTAATAAAAACTTTGCTTCCGTTTAAAAGACTTTGTTTTATCTTGCCGACTATTTCTTTATCCCACGCCGCGTCCGCTGTAAGAAATACCGTCTTCGCGTCAGTAGGGTAATAAGGATATGGATCGAGGGGGATGCCGCACATTCCTATAAATTCATGAAGAAGCCGCTCTCCATAAGAATGATATGGCTTATAACAGGCAACCCCCACAGATTCACCAATCTGCCCGATGAATAAATCCGCTTCATCGTAGAACGCTCCCGCTGCGGCGGCGTAAAGCGGGGCGTTGACGAGTAACGGAAAACAGAACAGCATCTGTTCTCTGCATTTTGAAAATAACGTCAAATACGCCTGCTGCACATAGTCTTCAAGAGAACATTCAAAAAGGTCGTACCAGCCGCCGCCGTTTTTTCCCGGCTTGATATGCTCCATAAGGCGGGGCAGGAAAAAACTTAAATAACGCGGCAGATTTTGATGGGTGTAATGGGGATTGCGCGTCTCAGTTCCGGTGTAGATCATGTCAAACATTTTTGGCTCATCTTCAAGGTTATAGCCGTTAGCCTGAAAACTGTCGTACCAATTGGGATATTTGATTATACAATTTACTTTTGGATTCGCAGTTTTCGCGTTTTTGATTATCACGTTTTCTGAAATATCATTCATCAGCGCAAGACGGAAAGAAGCCCAATCGCGGTCTCCCTTAGCTTTTATGCAGGATTCGCAACGGCAATTTGTAAAATAAAAATCGTCTAATATTAGTTCGTCAAAAACTTCCGCAGTGTAGGCTGCAATTTCCCCAAGCCTTTTGCGGTTTTCCGTATCCGTAAAACACATACTGCCCATCAATGTGCTTTTTACGGTCGTCGTTATGCCGCCTGATACAGAGTAGCCTTTTTCAATAAACAGCGATTTAATTTCTTCCATCTTTTTTCTATCAACAAGTATTTCCGAACGGTAAGTTTCAAGGTAGATTTTATCCAGTTTGATATACTTTCCTACTTTTTCAATGTCCGCCCTTATCTGCTCAAGCGAGTTATCATTCAGATAACCGGCGGTCGCATAAGTAACCGTTAAAAAATTCTTGTAATGCATAAATTTTATTTCCCCATAGTTACAATAATTTTATGCGTCTTATTATCACCAAACGTGGGCAAAACCGCCTTTTTCAAAGCCTCGCCGTCCAACAAATTGCCGTCAACCATAATAGACTTTATTCCCTTTTCCACGCACGCGCTATTGTCCACCATGATGTGATAATCCGCGCCACGGAAATGTCGGGTAACGGTAAAACCTTTCATGTTTGAAGGAATGCACGGGTCTATCATAAGGCCGTCAAAGAGGGGGCGCACTCCTAGAATATATTGCGAAATACTGACAAAAGTCCACGCCGCAGTTCCGGTAAGCCAAGAATTTTTCGCCTCTCCGTGGCGAACCGCGTCTTTGCCGGCTACCATTTGCGCGTACACATACGGTTCCAATCGGCGTAAATCGCTGTCGTCTTCGCGGTAGGCTGGGCAAATTTTAGCGTAAGTTTCAAACGCGCGATTCCCTCTCCCCAATCTTGTTTCCGCTATCGTAACCCACGGGTTGTTGTGGCAGAAAATTCCGGCGTTTTCCTTGTAGCCGGGCGGATACGAAGAAACTTCACCTAACTCAAGATGGTAGTCCTTGTACGCCGGCTGCAAAAGCACAATGCCATAAGGCGTTTCAAGATGTTCTTTTACGGAATCAAGCGCTTTTCGCGCGCGCCCGTCTTTAATTCCAATATCCGCCATCACCGCGAAACCGTTTGATTCGATAAATATTTTTCCGTCTTCACATTCACGGCTGCCGATTTTTTTGCCGTAAGCGTCATAGGCGCGGACAAACCAATCTCCGTCCCAACCGTGCTGATCAATGGCATCTATCATCTTAGCGATTGCTTTTTCCGCGTACTCGGCTTCTTTGGCGCGGTTTGTGTGGCGGCAAATTTCGGCGTAATCCGGACCGGTAAACGCGAAAATCGCCGCTATCAGGACTGATTCCGCCACGCCGCTTTCATAATTGGCAGTGGTCTGAAAAGATTCGCCTGGCGTTTTGGAAAAGCAGTTAAGGTTTAAACAGTCGTTCCAGTCGGCGCGTCCTATTAACGGCAAGCCGTGCGGCCCGACGTGCGTTACGGTGTAATCAAAAGAGCGTTTTAAGTGAATAAAGAGAGTGTCAGCTAACGCATCGTTGTTGTCAAAGGGGACTTTTTCTTCAAGGATACTATAATCGCCCGTCTCTTTGATGTACGCTGCTACTCCGCAGATGAGCCAAAGTGGGTCGTCGTTAAAGCCTGAGCCGACTTCGTTATTGCCTCTCTTTGTAAGCGGCTGGTACTGATGATACGCGCTGCCGTCTGGAAACTGCGTCGCCGCTATGTCTAAAATACGGGAACGGGCGCGTTCGGGAACAAGATGAACAAAGCCCAATAAATCCTGATTTGAATCGCGGAAACCCATGCCGCGCCCAATGCCCGATTCAAAATAGGACGCGCTGCGCGACATGTTAAACGTTACCATACACTGGTACTGGTTCCAAATACCCGCCATACGCGCCATTTTTTTATCTTCCGCGTCCACGGTAAAACGCCCAAGGAGACTTTTCCAGTACTCGTTAAGCGCGGCAAGAGCCTTGTCCGCAGAGGCGGATGTACCGTATTTTTCAAGAAGCGTATTTGCGGGCTTTTTGTTTACCACGCCGGAACGCTCCCATTTCTGATCCTCGGGATTTTCACAGTAACCGAGAACAAACACAAAAGTTTTAGATTCGCCCGGCGCAAGCCGCGCCTTGATGTGGTGAGAGCCGACAGGCGCCCATCCTGAAGCGACGGAATTTTTTGCTTCTCCTTCAAAAACAGCCTGCGGATGATCAAAACCGTTGTAAAGGCCTAGAAAAGTTTGCCTGTCCGTATCAAAACCTTCGATTGGAACATTGACTGCCCACACCGCGTAATGATTGCGCCGCTCTCGGTACTCGGTCTTGTGATAAATGCGCGAACCGTCAATCTCAACTTCGCCAATGCTGAAATTGCGCTGGAAGTTGGTCATATCGTCATTGGCGTTCCATAGACAAAATTCGATAAAAGAAAACATATCAATACGTTTATCAATATTTGACTCATTGGTCAGAGTAACCTTATGTATCTCGCAGGTGTCGCGTAACGGCACAAAAGAAACTTGCGAAAAAGCCAACCCGTTACGCGACGAAGAAATTTTTGAATAGCCCATTCCATGCCGGCACTCGTAACGGTCAAGCGCGGACTTCATCGGCATCCATGAAGGAGTCCACACGTCGCCCTCGTCCCGCAAATAAAAATAACGCCCGCCCGCATCAGTCGGGACATTATTGTAACGGTAACGCGTCAGCCTCAGCATACGCGCGTCTCGGCAAAAACAATAACCGCCCGATGTATTGGAAAAAAGCCCGAAAAAATCCTCACAGCCCAAATAGTTAATCCACGGATAAGGCGTGTCGGGACGGGTAATCACGTACTCCCTTGCGTTGTCGTCAAAATGTCCATATTGCATGGTAATCTCCTTTTTTTTAGGATAGCTTATGTGTCTATTTAATTCAATAAATATATAGATTGACGCGAAATTGTGTCAATTTGACACAAAATTTGCCCGTTTTTTCTTCACTGTGTCATTTTGACCAAAAATCGATTTAAAAATCGGTAAATTTACGTGAATTTGTATGAAAAATGACTATTTTCGCACTTGGCACAGTTTTTGCTAATAAATTTATATCGACGAGGACGAGCGGAAGCCCGCCGAAAGGGGGATGGTTCGTTGAACCATTAATTCCGTAATTATCCCGCCGGATATGATGGAGAAAATTATGAAAACATTAGCCATGTACCGCCCCAACACTATTCAAAACGCCCTGAGCGATTTTGACCGCTACTTTGAGTCCTTTTTTGGCGACTCAATTTTAGCCCCGTCCGCGAGGATGTTTAATCACATTCCCGCAGTAGACATTCAGGAAAACGAGAACAGCTATGTTCTGGATATGGAGTTGCCCGGCTATGATGAAAAAAACATAGAGGTTCATGTTGACGGCTCAAGCCTGACGATCTCTTCCAAAGAAGAGGACGCGCGCGAAGAGAAAAAGACCAATGAAAACACGGGGACTTATATTCTCCGCGAGAGGAAGATCAGCTCTTTTACCCGTTCTTTCAAATTGCCTGAAAACGCCGATCCCGAAGCGGTGAACGCGGCTTTCAAAAATGGCATTCTCAGTTTGGAAATTAAAAAACGCGCCGAGACACAGAAAAGGGCGATTCGGATTAATGCTGCGTAATTTATTAACCACGAACTGGGAAAGAATGAAGAGATTTACCACGAACCACACGAACCATAGCGAACGAAGATGGATAGGAGCAAGTTACATAGATTAGCGTAGTAGATAAAGGAGGGATCGGGGGTTGTTGTCCGGAGGATTACGGGCAATGACCCCTGGTTTTTTTTGGGACAAATTAATCTGTTTTAAAAATACTTTACACGATGTATGCTCAAAGGAATTTATTAAGTACAGTGCAATCCGGCGTTGCCGGATTGCTTAGGAGTTTTGCCAAATAGCAAACTACTGTTTTCGTTGCGTTTTTTACCTTGGCTAGACTCCATGCTTCTTGATAATGTCTTGTGTTTGGCAAAACTCCAGGCTGCGGGTGGCAAAAACTCTGGGAGAACGTCACACTGACGGCCACCTAAAGGCGGCCTTGCTTTTATTGGGGACTGTGACATTTATTGGTGCTCTCAGCGTGCGGCATTATTGATCTACACGGCTACGCCGTGCGTTTATTTGGCTGTGGCGGGGAACCCAAAGAAGATGTTTTTGCCATACGCAGGGCTAAAAAAGCCTACGGCTTTTTTAGTTGAGGAGTTTTCCCAAACACAAATAACAATAAAAAGCATATAACCTTACCAAATAAAAAAATTCAAATAAAAACAGTAGCTTTCTCTTTGGCAAAACTCCCAAGCAATCCGGCAACGCCCCGCTTGAAATCCCTGTAACCGCCGTCTGATAAGCCGGGCGTGTTTTTCAGATTAAACATTGACAGCCTCCTTTGGGCGTAAGTTAGTTGTTGCTAACTACAGGTTAGTGTCTCCTAACTTTTTTGTCAAGCGGGCGGTTTTATTTAAGTAATCTATGTTTTTTCATATACCCCTTGCATATTCGAGTATCACTGCGGCGGCTTTTTCCGTACCGATTGAGCTGTCAATACATAAATCGTAATTCTTTGCATCGCCCCATTTAAGTGCCGACACTTTCGCATAATAAGCCGCCCGTGCTAAATCAAGACGGCTTATGTTCTTTTTTCCCTGTTCTTCCGTATCGCCGTAGGTTTTCATCACCTGTTCAAGACGGTACGCTTTCGGTGCATGAATGAAAACATTTACAAGATTACGGTTTTCTCTCAATACATGACCTGCGGCACGGCTGACAATGACACAGGAGCCGCTTTCGGCGATCTCCCTCAACGCTTGCTCTTGGGCGATAATCGCATCACGAACCGGCTCGGTGTCGAGATACAAACTGTGAGCCGCCCCTGCTTCCGCCGTGTTGAGACTTGAAATAAATTCTTGTGATAGACCGCTCTCCGCCGCCGCAAGCGCAACCATTTCCTTGTAATAAAATGGTACGTTAAGTTTCTTTGCGACAAGCTCCCCGATTGCTTTACCGCCTGACCCGTGTTCCCGGTCAATCGTGATAATCGGTCCCGGTACGGACGCTTTCAAAATCGGCGTTTCAATCTGAACGGCTGTTTCGGTTACGCTCAACTGTTTCCACATAATGGCAATCACAAAAACAGTTGTTACCATTGCCAAAATGTCTGCGGCTGGAGCCGCCCAGAATATGCCTGTTACGCCGAGATACAACGGCAATAAAAATGAAAAAGCTATGAGCAAAATCACGTCCCGAAGCATCGACAGCGGAATAGCCGCTTTAGCCTTGCCGATAGATTGAAGGAATATCGCGCAAGCTTTTTGCAGACAGGTCAACGCAATCAGCGACAGGTAAATCCGCAGACATCGGATAGCGAACATTGTATAAAGTTCGCTGTCTGTGCCGAAAAGTGATATAAACGCTTTGGGAAAAATTTCAAATAACGCAGTCGTAATCAGCGTAATGATAAAAATTGAAGTTATCACATATTTAAATGTTTCTTTTACCCTGTCAAAACGCTTTGCGCCGTAATTATAACCAATAATCGGCTGTGCCCCTGCCGCTATACCAATTGCGATATTTAACACGATTTGAAACAGCTTCATAATGACGACAAACGCCGCCAACGGAATATCCGCTCCGAATTCGGACATTGCGCCATACGAGACAAGCAATTTATTGTTGACAACTGTTACGACAACGATTGAAATTTGCGTGAGGAAACTTGACCCTCCCAACGGCGTTACCTGACGCAAAACGCCCCAATCGGGCTTGAGGTCTGAAAATTTGAACTTGAATGTTTTGCTTCTCGGAAGATACGCAATCGCCAGAATGAAGCTGACCGTTTGCCCGAAAATCGTTGCCAATGCCGCTCCTTTCATTCCCCAACCCCAGACAAAAATCGTTATCGGGTCAAAAATAATGTTCAGAATACAGCCGACAAGCATTGTAAACATTGCGTATTTTGGGCTGCCGTCCGCACGGATTATTGTTATGAGCGTCTGCCCTGCTAGTGCGAGCGGAATACCAGCGAATATGATATACCCATAGTCCCGTACAAATTGAATAGTCGCATCTGTCGATCCGAGGGCGTAAAACAAACTGTCGCCTGCGGCATAGCATATAACAATTAAAACAACGCCCGTAAGGAACGAAAACAAGATACTGTTGCCAACCGCCTTTCCGGCGTGTTGCGTGTCGCCTGCTCCCTGAGATATGCTGAAAAAAGCCGCTCCGCCGTCCCCGAACAGAAGGCTCAAGCCCCAACCGACAACGGTTATCGGGAAGATAATACCTGTGGCGGCGTTACCGAGATAGCCAAGCCCTTGCCCGACAAATATTTGGTCAACGATGTTATACAGGCATGAAATGACGAGGGAAATTACGCATGGTATCGCAAACTTTGGCAGGAGACGGCGGATAGGATCGTTCAGCATAAACGCTGACACGCCGCCTTGATTGTGGGTGATAGCTTCGCCCTCATTGGTAGGTTTCATAGTGTACCTTTCCTTAAAATAAGTATTCCAGAGCAAAAGCACTAGGGGACACTTTATCGGAGGAAAGGTGCCTAAAAACTGCGTTAGACGGACGCTCCGCCCAACATGATCATTATGTTACTTTTCGAGAAAAGTTGTCAAGCATGGTGGGGGAAAAATGCACGGGGGCGTTGCGGGGTTGATATCAGATACCATTTGGCGTGTGCAGTCTTAATTAGATAATCTTTGTATAATTTTCTTGGCTAAAATTTCATGTATATCATTGTGGCGGGGAACACGATCTTTTACACCTGTTCTTGGATTCATGTAAAGATCATGTTTTGATTCATGTTTCACAAAAACAACGCCTGCCTGATGAAGTTTTTTTAACAATGCGCTCCTTTTCATGCAACACTCAAAACTATTTTACCTGTTTGGCGTTTAGGGATTTCTTGAGGTGCTTCCTCCTGTTCGTTTTTATAAATATCAAGTAACATTTCTTCCAGTTCTTTGATGCTTTGACCTTGTGTCCAATATTCAGGGTATTCATCCAGAAAACCTAAAAACCATCCGTCTTTTTCTTGCCAAAATGTATAATTTAATTCCATGTTGACATTCCTCCGTGAAGTTAATTATCACATTAACCAAAGGTAATGTCAATAATGGCTTGTTTGTTCGCAAGCGTCCAGTTCATCGCGCCGATATACTGTTCCCACATACGGGCGTACCTCCCGTTATTCGCAACAAGCGAGTCGTGCGTTCCTGATTCGGCGACCTTGCCCTTATCAATCACCACGATTTTGTCGGTTCCGCGCACGGTGGAAAGACGGTGAGCGATAATAATGACGGTTTTATTTTTCATTAGTTCTTCAAAGGCAAGCTGGATTTTTTGCTCGTTCTCCGGGTCGGCGAAGGCGGTCGCCTCGTCAAGCACGATAATCGGAGCGTCTTTCAGAATTGCCCTTGCAATCACCAGACGCTGGCGTTCACCGCCCGACAAATGCACATTAGCCGTGCCGATTACCGTATCGTATCCATGCGGCAGTTTCTCGATAAACTCGTGGCATTGAGCGGCTTTTGCGGCGGCAATGATCTGTTCCCGTGTGGCGTTTTTGTTACCGATAAGCAGATTGTCTAAAATACTCTGCTTGAACAAAAACACGTCCTGAAAAACAAAACTTACAATGCTCATCATATAATCGCTGTCCATGTCCCGTATATCCGTACCGCCGATTTTTACCGCGCCTGCCGCCACATCGTAAAAGCGGGGAATGAGGTGTGCCAACGTGGATTTGCCTCCGCCCGATGGTCCGACTAATGCGGTTACTTCGCCTTGCCTTGCCGTGAAACTGACATCGGAAATAGCGACCGATTCATTTTCATCGTTATAAGTGAATGTAACATTTTCAAACTCAATTGTGTAACCGTTAGCTGTTTTTGGAGACGCTGTTTCGGCTGCGAACCTTCGGTTCGACGGCGGCTCGTCAAATATTCTATCCATGCGTTCCACGCCGTCCGCTATTTGCTTGCCAATCGAAGATACGTACATCAGTTTTATAAACGGTCCGATAAGCGACATCGAAAAAACAAGATAGAATACGCAGGAAAGGGCAAACTGCGTATAATCAGCGACGCCGCCGGAAAGCCAGATAATCACCGGAACAAGGAAGATATACACCTGTCCTATGATCAACATAAACAGCGTATAATAATTTTCAAAAGACAGAGTATAATTTAAACAGTAACTGCTGTAGGTTTTTATAGTCTCGTGGAATTTACGGAAAGAAAATACCGTCTGGTTAAACGCCTTGACCACCGAGATACCGCGCACATACTCCACTGCGGCATTGTTCATATCTTCAAGGGAGTCTTGATATTTTTTCATATAGGTCTTCGCTTTTTCCTGTCCAAACGCCGACATTTGCAGAAAGTAGGCGATAAGGATAGGCACGAAGGACGCAAGCCCAAGCCGCCAGTCAAACGTAAATAAAATGGCGAGGGCAAAGACGGGCATGGCGATTGAGCCTGCCAAATCGGGCAACTGGTGGGCGATAAAACCTTCCAATTTTTCGATGTTCACGTCCACGATTTTACGCAGTTTGCCAGTGGAGTTCGCGCTATGGAAGCCCAAAGGGAGCGAGGCGATGTGCCGCGTGAAGTCGAGTTTTAAGAGATACAGCGTTGAAAACGCCGCCCAGTGCGAACACATAAGAGCCGCAAAGTTAAGCGCAATCGCCGCAACCGCTCCGCCCGCCGCAAGCCATCCCATTTGAATCAAATACGCCGTGTTCAGCGTAGACATATTCGCGTAATGCGTTACTAATTCCCGAATGATGTAGTAAATAGCGATAAATGGCGTAAACGATACCGCCGTACTGATTACCGCCAACACGCATGAAGAAATGACAAGCAATCTTTTACGCATGGCAAGTTCCATAAGGCGTGCCATTCCTGTCTTACGTTTTATCTGAGTCATTTAATGCTCCTGAAAAAAATCGCTGTTGTCTGGTTTACCCAATCACGCTATAACCAGTGCTATTTATCGCACTGACAATCTGCTCTTGAGTTGCAAGGGAAGCGTCATAATCAACAACCACTTCTTTTTTGTGCCTGTCAGCTTTAACTTTCTTGATACCGGACAATTTGCGAACAGCGTCTTGGACGGCGATTTCGCAATGACTACAGGACATTCCGTCCACTTTTAATTTAGTTTTTTCCATCAGACTTCCCTTTTTACTCCGCAATCACAGGAACAGCCGGAGCATATTCCTGTGCATCTCTTTTTTTCACGGACGATTTTCACCATAACCATTGTAACAATCGCAAGCAGAAATAATCCGGTAAGAATTGTCCCCGCGTTATTCAACAAATAATTAGACATAAATTCCTCCGCTATTCTTTAACCGCCGGGCGGAACAGCATATACAAAAATCCAGCCGTTAACAAAAACGCCACTACCGTTCCAAATCCAAAATGACCTGTAAACATCATTCCAAATTGATAGATGCACAACGACACAATATACGCTAAACCGCACTGGTAGCCTATTGCCGCCCAGAACCATTTGGCGTTATTCATTTCTCTTTTAATTGCACCCATTGCCGCAACGCAGGGAGCGCATAACAGGTTAAACACTAAAAATGAATAAGCGGCTAATGTTGTAAAACTTGCGGCTAACGTACTCCATATTTCCGTGCTATCGTCGGCAACATCGCCGAAACCGTAGAGAATACCGAAAGTGCCAACCACATTTTCTTTAGCGATTAAACCTGTAATGGCAGCGACAGCGGCTTTCCAGTTTCCCCAGCCCAAAGGAATAAAGATGTAGGCAATAGCTCTGCCCAAAATCGCTAAAACGCTTTCTTCCATATCGACCATGCCAAAGCCGTCTTCGCCCCATCCAAAATTGGACGCGAACCAGACGAATATTGTCGCCAAAAGGATTATCGTTCCGGCTTTTTTGATAAATGACCAGCCACGTTCCCACATACTGCGTAAAATGTTAAGCACGGTAGGCCAGTGGTAGGCTGGGAGTTCCATGACAAATGGAGCGACATCGCCTGCGAACAATTTTGTTTTTTTCAAAATCACGCCTGAACAAATAATAGCCGCAATGCCAATAAAGTATGCGCTTGGAGCGACCCACCATGTTCCGTGGAACAGAGCGCCGGCAATCAAGGCGATAATGGGCAGTTTTGCGGAGCAGGGAATAAAAGTAGTGGTCATGATTGTCATTTTGCGGTCGCGGTCGTTTTCAATTGTGCGTGATGCCATAATGCCGGGAACGCCGCAGCCTGTGCCGATAAGAAGCGGAATGAATGATTTGCCCGACAACCCAAAGCGGCGGAAAATTCTGTCCATGATAAATGCGATACGCGCCATATAACCGCAGGCTTCCAAAAAGGCAAGGAAGATAAACAGGATAAACATTTGCGGCACGAAACCAAGCACCGCGCCCACGCCAGCCACAATTCCATCTAAAATTAAATCTTTTAGCCATTCGGCGCAATTTATCGCTTCAAGTAAATTGCCAAGCACTACCGGAACGCCGGGAACCCATACGCCGAAATTAGCCGGGTCGGGTTCTTCTGTTATCAGTCCGTCCTTAAAGTTTCCGACTGAATCTTCATAAGCTGATGAACCAATTCCAAACAAGTGCCAGCCGTCTCCGAACACTCCATCATTAGCCCAATCGGTAGCAATTGTTCCTACCGTTGTTACCGAAACAAAGTAGACAATAAACATTATCAGGGCGAAAATTGGGAGCGCTAAAATTCGGTTTGTAACGATTTTATCTATTTTGTCCGATATGCTGAGTTTGCCTTTGTTTTTTATTTTTATACAGTCTTTGATGATTGAATCAATGTAACTATAACGCTCAGCGGTGATTATGCTTTCGCTGTCGTCTTCAAGTCCAGCTTCACACTGTTTAATGTCTTGCTCAATATGCGCAACTTGTTCGGGTTTTAATCCAAGTTTTTCGATTATTTTTTTGTCACGCTCAAACAGTTTTATGGAAAAAAATCGTTGCTGTTCATCAGGCATGTCATGTAAAACCGCTTCTTCGATATGCGCAAGCGTATGTTCCACAGCGCCTGAAAAACTGTGCTGAGGTAAGGTTTTTACGCCGCTCGCCGCTTCGACCGCCATTTCCGCCGCTTCCATAATCCCCGTGCCTTTAAGCGCGGATATTTCCACAACATGACAGCCAAGCTCTTTCGCTAGCCGCACGGCATCGATTTTATCGCCGTTTTTATGCACTACGTCCATCATGTTTAACGCCATGACAACGGGTATGCCAAGTTCTGTAAGCTGTGTTGTAAGGAACAGATTGCGCTCCAAATTCGTAGCGTCAATAATGTTCAGTATTGCTTCTGGTTTTTCGTCAATTAAATAATTGCGGGCGACTATTTCTTCGGGCGAGTAAGGCGAAAGTGAATAAATGCCCGGCAGATCCGTTACGGTTACGTCTTTTTGCCCTTTTAATTTGCCTTCTTTTTTTTCTACCGTTACGCCAGGCCAGTTTCCCACAAATTGGTTTGAGCCTGTAAGGGCGTTAAACAACGTAGTTTTGCCGCTGTTGGGATTTCCCGCAAGCGCGATTTTAATAGCCATATATTCCTCCTCTACTCACTAACTTCGATTGATTCGGCGTCTTCTTTACGCAGGGAAAGTTCGTAACCCCGCACCGTAATTTCTACAGGATCACCTAACGGGGCTACCTTTCGGACATGGATTTCTACTCCTTTGGTAATACCCATTTCCATGATACGGCGTTTTATTGGGCCACCGCCGCCTATTTTTACTACTTGAACAGTTTCACCGGGTTTTGTCTCTTTTAGCGTTTTCATTACCTACTTCCTCCTTAAACCATTATTTTTGTGGCCATTTCCTGACTCACGGCCACGCGGGATTCCTTTATACTCACAATCACATTACCGCTGTTTTTGGTAACAATCGTAACGTGCGAACCGGGAACAAAGCCGAGGTTTGCGAGAAACTGACGGATTTCTTCCTTGCCGCCCACTTTTTTTATCGAATTTTCTTCTCCGATTTTTGCCATTGATAAAGGCATCATTGTATCCTTCCTTTCCGGTTGCGGTAAGTTATGACTAACCACAAGGTAAATAAAAAAGTTAGTTTTCGCTAACCAACTCAAGTTTAACCGCTTACAATTTTATTGTCAAGCGGTTTTTAAAAATTATATTTTACTCCCAAGCCAGGCGATATGATGACATTTCTGCCATCACTCCCAATACCGTCAAACACACACTTAACATAAAAAGTGAAATTCTTGAAAGAATAATCAAATTCCGGAGTAACTTTTACACCCTCATTATCAATTTCCTTTGGGATAATTGTTTCAACTTCGATGTATATCGGCTCTGTTTGGTATGAAATAATCGCTTCAACGCCCGTGTAACCGGCATCATCACTTGGAACAATCAGCGTACACACTTTTGCCTCAAGCCCCAAACCAAAGGAACTGTTCCAACCGAGGGTGAAATCAAGCCCTATTGCGGTATCGGCGTCTTTATCGTATTGCATATAGGTGATTGGTACGCCGATTTGGGCATAAATGTCGCCTGAGTCAAAATTCTGATTGAATTTAATCGCCGGTGTAAAAATACCTGTTAGGGCGTTGCCTTCCTCAATCTTTGGGGCAATGATTATCTCGTCAAATTCATTCTCAAGAATAAATGACAAATTGGACGTATCGCCAAGACCTAAATTATAGCCAATCATAAGATCAACATACATTGACTGCGGATTGACCTCATCCCCGTCTTCGTTGGGTTCTTTGGTAAAGCCGAAAGTATAGTCAACTTCGGCATAGACATCCAGCGCGTCATCAAGGAAAGACTTTTCATAGATAAGCATAGGCATAAGATAAGGGGACATTTCCTCATCGTTAGCCTTGTTTACATTTCCAATGCCGAATTCCAGCCCTACGGAAAGACCGATGCCTCCTTCGTCATCGGCTGTGGCAAAACTTGCCAACAAAGCCATGACGAGAAGAGCAATAAAAAACCTCTTCATAAAACACCTCCATATTTGAGTTAGTAACCACTAACCACAAGATAAATAATAAAGTTAGTAATAACTAACTACTTATGTTTAAAAGTTAGTGTATCCTAACTTATTTGTCAAGCGTTTTTTGAAAAAATAATAAAAAAATTAATTTCTCAAAATTCTTGTTTTTAGCAGTTTCCTTGGTAATTTTGTACTATCTTGCGTTTTGCTAAACAAGCATTAAATTGGTTTTATGCCCATTTGATTAATAAAGTCTGTGCTGTCAATAACTTTTTTCTCATCAGGATTTATATTTTCATAACTCTTTGTGAGTTTTAACAAAAGTTTTATTTTGGCGATAGCGTCATTACGCCAGATAGAATCGGGATATTCCAGAATGACTTTTGTAAAATAATTTTCAGACAGGTAAATGGACAGTATTATCTTATTTAACGCAGACATTAATTCATCATAAGATTTAAGCGTAAAGGTATTGTCCGCCTTGCGTTTATAAATAAAATTAGGATGAATATTTTTAAAGTATTTTATGCCTAATTTGTAATACAGGTAATCCTGATTCTCCAACGGCACAATTCCGTTTTCAGTTTTATTTGAAACATCAATAACGGATTCTTGTTTGTTTCTTGCATATATTTTCAGGTCATTAAGTATATTAGTCAATTTCTTTGTAATCTCGTTACTGCTGGTTTCCATATTTGTATTCTGTGATAAATCAGGATGGTATTTTTTTAGAAGCTGTTTTATTATTTTTTTTAAGTCGGCGTTATTCATCAAACCCCTTTTGGCAGTTTGGAAAGCATAATACGGCGGTGGTTAATAATTTCGCCGTCCGTAATAAAATGACCGTCTCCTACGGCATGGAAACAGCGTTTTTCATCTCGTTTGTTATCTATCCACGCCGCCAGGCCGTCAAGGATAAAAATATCGTGCTTTTTAATATGGTCAACTACGCAACACTCGATATTCGCGTAACACTCTTTGATAAGCGGCGCGGATACGTTTTCTGCCTTAAGCGGCGTTAATTTAAACTTTTTAAATTTGTCTGTTTCCGCGCCGGTGCAAGTGCCTATCTGCACGGCTTTTTTTACAAGGTCAACGGCAGGTATGGCAATTACGCACTCCCTTGTTTTTGTCAGGGCATTGTAAGAGTAATTCCACGAACCCGTCATAAATGCAAAACGAGGGGTAAAATCCATTACCATAGTCCATGAAAGCGTCAGTATATTTTGCCTGTCGCCGTCTGCCGTTGTCACCATGACTACCGGGCCTGATTCAAGGAGGGTAAACGCTTTTTGGAGGGGGAGTTTTTTCATCATCTTACCAATACAATAACACGCTATTAACGGTACGGCAACCCTTTATGTTACAGTTTTATAACATAATAGTTTAATAAAACCAATATGTGTGGTATATTATCGTATAGGAAAAAATGGCGAAAACAAGGGCAAAAAAAGAAAAAGAAGTTACCCTCGAAACCATCATGTGGAACTGTCGTGTCGTCTTACGGAACAAATGCAGTAAATCCGCCAACAGGGACGCCGTTTTGGCGCTGGTTTTTCTTAAATTCGCCGGAGATAAATTTGAACAGAGACGGCAGGAAATCATAAACGAAAACGGCGAAAACCGCATCTTTCTGGAAAAGGCGTCGTTTTATCAGGCGAAAAATGTTTTTTACCTGAACGAAACATCACGCTGGTCATACATTATCATGAACGCAAGCAGGGACGACATCGCCATCCTGCTCGATCAAGCTCTGGCGGACATTGAGGAAAAAAACAGTTCCCTCAAGGGCGCTCTGCCTCAACGGTTTTTCTCTAACTTGGGTGTCGCAAAGAACGACATAAAAGCCCTGATAGACGAAATCAATAAAATCTCCGAACAGCGTTTTCACGAAAAAGATTTAATAGGCAGGGTGTATGAATATTTTCTGCAAAATTTCGCCATTGACGAAGCGCAGGAAAAAGGCGAATTCTACACGCCGAAATTCATCGTCGATTTAATTGCGGAATTGATCGAACCGTATAAAGGAAAAATCTACGACCCCTGTTGCGGTTCAGGCGGTATGTTTGTTCAATCTGTCAGATTTGTTGACAACCACAAAGGAAACCGAAAATACATTTCCGTTTACGGGCAGGAATCCAATCCCGACACCTACCGCCTTGCCCGCATGAACCTCGCAATTCGGGGAATCGCCTGCAAGCTCGGCGATAAAGCCGCTTCCACTTTTACCCTAGACCAGCACAAGGATTTGAAAGTCGATTTTATCATGGCAAATCCGCCGTTCAATCTGAAAAACTGGCGTTCCCCCGATGAACTTACCGCCGATTACCGCTGGTCGGGCTACGGTCTTCCGCCTGTGAGTAACGCCAACTATGCGTGGATTCTGCATATGCTCTCCAAATTGGACGTAAACACCGGTATCGCCGGTTTTCTGCTTGCCAATGGTGCTCTTAACGCCGATGGAGACGAATACAACATAAGGAAACAGCTTGTCGAAAATGACAAGATAGAAGCGATAATCGTTCTGCCCCGTGAAATGTTTTACAGCACCGATATTTCCGTAACGCTCTGGATTTTGAATAACAACAAGAAAGCCCGTTTGTTAAACGACCGTAGTCTACGGGATCGTCAAAATGAAATTCTTTTTATTGACCTTAGGACATGGAACGCCAACATTTACGAAAAGAGTTTTGTCATGTTTGATGAAAAGCAGATAGCGGCGGTAAAAAAGATATACACCGATTGGCAAAGCCAACAGAAAGGAAAATATAAAAATATTCCCGAATTGTGCAAATCTGCCAAAATTTCCGAGGTGCGAAAGAAAAATTATTCTCTTGCTCCAAGCAAATACATTGAGTTTATCGATCACGATTTGGAAATAGACTATAAAAAGGAAATGAAGCGTATACAAAATGAAATGAAACTGCTTTTGGACGAGGAGAAAAAATCGCAGAAGATGCTGGAAAAAGCGTTTGAGGGAATTGGGTATGGGGTTAGGTAGTGAGCAATGAACAATTAGCAATGAGCAATGATAAATTAGGAATAGGGAATGGGGAATGAATAGGTATTATCTGGGCAATTTGTTAAAGTTATCTGAAGAAAAAAACTACAATTCTCAATATGGGATTGATTTTGTAAAAGGAGTTTCCATTCAGAAATCCTTTATTGAAACAAAGGCTGATATGACTGGAGTGTCATTATTGCCTTATTTAGTTGTTCGACCTGATTATTTTTCCTATGTTTCTGTAACATCGCGTAACGGCGGTAAAATATCAATAGCATATAATAATTCTGATGAAACTTTTGTGGTATCTTCGTCATACATTGTGTTTTTTGTTGAGAGAACAGATATTCTTTTACCGGAATACATATTCTTATATTTCAATCGTCCCGAATTTGACAGGTACGCACGGTTTCATTCATGGGGAAGCGCACGGGAAGTTTTTTCATGGGATGATATGTGCGATATTGAAATTGATTTGCCGCCATTGCCGATACAGCAAAAATATGTTGATGTGTATAATGCTTTGCTTGCCAATCAACAGGCGTATGAAAACAGTTTAGAGGATTTGAATACGGCAATTTCTGCAAGCATTGAAGAATTTAAGCATACTGCCCCACGGGTTCCGGTAGGGAAATTGCTTGATGAAATTGATGTCCGTAACCGTGACGGAAAAATCAGCAATGTTCAAGGAATTAACATAAACAAGGAATTTATGCCCTCTGTCGCCAATCTTAGTGAGACAGATTTAACAAAGTATAAAGTGGTTAAAAAGAATCAGTTTGCCTACAGTGCAATGCAGACAGGTCGAGATGAATGTATCCGAATAGCCCTTTTCCATGAGAATGAACCAATAATTATTTCTCCTGCCTATTCAGTATTGCAAGTAAAAGATAAATCTGCGATTGCCGAGTATATTATGCTATGGTTTAGCCGAAGTGAAAGTGACCGTTACGGGTGGTTTATCAGTGACAGCAGTATACGAGCCAGTTTGGAATTAGTCAATTTTTTTGAAATTGAAATTCCTTTACCTTCAATTCCGCAACAAGAAGCGGTAGTAAATTTTTACAATGCACGGAATTTGATACAGCGAAATATAGCGGCATTGGGTAATATGTTGAAAGAAGTATGCCCAGTTTTGGTAAAGGGTGCGGTGGGGAAGGGAATATGATGATAAACTTCGAGGTACAAGTTCGTGATGGTTTGTGTGGTTCGTGGTTAAATAAATTAGGGATACATTATTGTGATAAGCCTCTCGCCTAAAACCCTTCTTTAT
The DNA here is from genome assembly GCF_054786115.1 of Treponema sp. R80B11-R83G3. Lineage (NCBI taxonomy): Bacteria > Pseudomonadati > Spirochaetota > Spirochaetia > Treponematales > Treponemataceae > Treponema > Treponema sp. R80B11-R83G3. Next base: position 19,822 of record NZ_BDHF01000014.1, read on the forward strand.
AGACATATATTGCCGCTACTGGAGATAATATACAATAATGAGTGATAGAAAGAGACTCGGAAAGACGAGCGAAAAAGTAATTATTCCCGCACCTCCGTTACAATCGGAAATGGACAAACCTTATTTTGAGCTTCGTGATTCCATTATCATGCGGATTAAAGAAACCCGTCTGCGTGTTATTTTTCAGGCAAACTCACAGATGATTGAGTTGTATTGGAACATTGGGAATGATATATTACGGCGGCAAGAGATCGAAGGATGGGGGGCAAAGGTCATTGACCGTTTATCGGCTGATCTGAAAGAAGAATTTCCAGATATGGGCGGCTTTTCGCCTCGAAATTTGAAATATATGCGAAAATTTGCCGAAAACTGGACAGACCCTGTAATTGTGCAACAGGCTGTTGCACAATTGCAATGGCGCAGCATTATTATTCTGCTCACTAAAATCAAAGAGAACCACGGCAGGGAATGGTATGCGCAAAAGGCTCTTGAATATGGTTGGAGCAGTAATGTACTTAGCCACATGATCGATATGCGGTTAATAGAACGCGAAGGCAAGGCGGTAACCAATTTTTCGGGCGCGTTACCGCCGGGCGATTCCGATATGGCTGAACAGACTTTTAAAGACCCGTATCTTTTTGATTTCATAGGTACGGCGCAAGCACGACGAGAAGCGGAGGTCGAGAGGGCGTTGGTCGATCATATGGAAAAATTCCTGCTTGAACTCGGACAGGGGTTTGCCTTTGTTGGGCGGCAGGTACATATGGAAGTCGGTGGTGACGATTTTTACATTGATCTGCTGTTCTACCACTTAAAACTGCGCTGTTATATCGTTGTTGAACTAAAAACCCGTGATTTTGAACCAGGCGATGTTAGCCAGTTAAATATGTACCAAAACATTGTCAATGATATTCTGCGTCATCCTGATGATAAGCCTACTATTGGACTTCTTTTGGTTAAAGGCAAGAATCGCACGGTTGTGGAGTATTCACTTTCAGGGTACACAAACCCTATTGGCGTTGCGGACTGGCAGAACGAAATAGCCGCCGCTGTACCAGACGATTTAAAATCCAGTTTACCAACGATAGAAGAAATTGAACGTGAAATGGAGTTTGTTGAAAATAAAATCGGGACAATCGACGATGAAAAAGACGATTGAAAGAAACAAGTGCGGTGAGGGAGAGAAAATGCAGATAAATAACAGTTTTAAGGCAAAAGTGCAGACACTATCGGCACTTTTTTACAATCGGAAAAGCTCCTCGCCTAAAAACCACATTTATTGTATAATAAAAAGTGGAGTAATATAATGCAGAAAAACCTAGATGATATACGGCAAAATTTAGATGAAATTGCCCAAATAATAGCCAAAACAGTGCCTGTGGAATCAATATATCTTTTTGGTTCTTATGCCTATGGAACGCCAAACAAAGATTCTGATTTAGATATATACGTTGTTTTTAAGGATGAATTACCAATGCGGGAATTAGACGCAATTACTGCTATCACTATAGCAATTGATCCTGTAAGAAAAATGCCTATAGATATATTAGGGCTAAAACAGAATCGTTTTCATGATCGTAAATTGTATGCGACCCTGGAAAGAAAGATAGTCAGGGAAGGCGTCAAACTTTATGGGTAAAACGGAAATATTACAACAATGGCTTGATAAGGGCAAAGATGATTTAAGAGCGGCGGAATACCTGTCTACAATGCACAATCCCACACCTGATGAAATAATCTGTTTTCTTTGTCAGCAATCGGCTGAAAAATATTTAAAAGCTTTTATCTTTTCGCTTGATATTGAACCTGAAAAAAACCATGATCTGGAATACCTTTTAGAAATATGCCAAAAACATAATACGGAATTTTCAGTATTATTATCAAATATTGATGTTTTAAATAGATATGCTGTATTCCCACATTACCCAAATGATCTTGACATTTCAAATGAAGATATGAAAACCGCCATAGCTAATGCAAAGAGTATTCAAGAATTTGTTGTGAAAATATTTAATGACGTAGTTCAAAAAGCTTCTGAGGCAAATAATAAGGAACCTTAATAATGCCCAACATTGCCAACGGCAAATTCAACGAACAAGAACTTGAAGACGCAATGATCGAGTTGTTGCAAAAAGAAGGATACACCCACGTTCAAGGCGAGACTTTGCATCGCCGTTTTGATGAAGTTCTTCTTGAAGATGATATTAACGCTTATCTGCAATCAGCATACGGCAATGAGAAACTTACACCGAATGAAATTACAAAAATAATCAACAATATAAAACTTGTATCGCCTTATCCCTTGTACGACGGGAACAGGGAAACCTTCTACCTGATAAACGAAGGTTTTGACATAGCCAGAGATGATCCGGCAAAACGGAATATCCATATCAATCTGATTGACTTTGAAACTCCCCAAAATAATATCTTTAAGGCGGTAAACCAATTTTCGGTAGAAGACAGGCTCCTTAGGCGTCCCGATCTTTTATTGTTTGTCAACGGCATACCGATTGTTATCTGCGAATTCAAGACGGCTATCGAAGAAAATAAAACCATATTTGACGCTTGGAAACAGATACACAACCGCTACAACCGTGATATTCCCAAATTAATGAAGTACTGTTTTATTTCAATTATATGCGACGGGGTGAATTCAAAGATGGGGACTATCTTTACACCTTATGAATATTATTATTCATGGCGTAAAGAAAATTATGGCGAGCCATCTGCGGACGGTATAGAAGCGTCTTTCACGCTGATAAAAGGAGCGTTAAGCCCCGTTAGGCTTCTTGCCATTTTAAGGGATTTTATCGCGTATAGGGACTCAAGCGGCATGGAGAGAGCCGACGTGTGCCGCTATCCTCAATATTTCGCATCTTTAATGATGCTTCAAAACATTGAGTCCCATTTAAAACCTCACGGCGACGGAAAGGGAGGAACATATTTCGGCGCTACTGGCTGCGGTAAAACCCATATCATGCTGTACTTGAGCCGCCTGTTATCTTTACGAAAACGTGAAACTTTTAATAACCCTACCATCGTAATAATAGAAGACCGTGAAGATTTGGACGATCAAACCAGCGAATTGTTTGTCGCCTCAAAACGGTTCCTTCATGAGGAGAACGTAAAAAGCATTGAGAACAGAGGCGATTTAAAAGGCGAGTTGGGCAACCGTGAAAGCGGCGGAATATTTATCACCACCATTCAGAAATTTTGCGAAAAGACCGGTCTGCTTTCTGAGAGGAACAATATTGTCTGTATTTCCGATGAAGCCCACAGGACGCAGACGAATGACGGCTCAAAATTAAAAATTACCTCGGAGGGCATTAAGAAAACTTACGGTTTTGCAAAATACCTTAGGGATTCATTCCCAAACGCAACTTATACCGGGTTTACGGGAACGCCGATAGACGAAACCCTTCATGTTTTCGGCGACGTGGTAGCCCAATACACCATGCAGGAATCCTGTGATGACGGCATCACGGTTAGAATAACTTACGAGCCCCGTCTTGCCCGTGTTCTGCTTTCTGAAAATCAGGCGAAAGAAATCCAGCAGTATTACAACCAGTGCCTTGTGGACGGCGCAAACACCGAGCAGGTTGAAAAAAGCAAGCGGGCGATGAGCGAACTAAGAAAGATACTCGGTCATTCTGAACGGCAAAAAAAACTTGCGGCGGATATAGTAAGCCACTACGAAGCGTTATGCCGTGAAAAACCGCAAATCGTTATGAAAGCCATGATAGTCTGCGATGACCGCCAGCTTGCGTATCAGCTATATAAAGAGATTATCAACTTAAAACCGGAATGGAATATTCCGAAAAAATCCGAAAACGACGAGGCTTTGTCAAAAGAAGAAGCTGAAAAACTTATGCCTCTTGAAAAAATAAAACTGGTAGCGACCAGAGACAAAGACGATGAAAAGAAGCTTTATGAACTGCTTGGCGACAGGGAGTACCGTAAAAAACTGGACAAACAATTCAAGAAAAATAATTCCAACTTTAAAATCGCCATTGTCGTTGATATGTGGATAACAGGTTTTGATGTGCCTTCCCTTGCGGTTATGTACATCGACAAGCCGATACAGCGGCATACCCTTATACAGACCATTTCCCGCGTGAACAGGGTATTTGAAGGCAAAGATAAAGGGCTGGTTGTTGACTACATCGGAATAAAAGAAGACATGATGCAGGCGGTAAAAAAATACTCCGGTCCCCAGGGAAGCCCCTTTGAGGAACTGGAAACGTCCCTTAATGTTTTTAGAAACCATTTACAGCTTGTTTCGAATATAATGCATGAGTTTAACAAAGACAAATTTTTTAACGGTACGCCCCTTGAACGTCTTATCTGCCTGAATAACGCCGCTGAATTTGTGCAAATTAAAAAAGACATTGAAACTCGTTTTATGAACCTTACTCTTAAACTGAAAGCGGCTTATGAAATCTGCTTTCCGTCCGGGCATCTTACCGACAGCGAAGTCGAACAGGCTCAATTTTATCTGGCTATCCGTTCCGTGATATACAAGCAAACCAAAGGAAACACCCCCGACGCTGAAGTTATGAACCGCCATGTGGAAGAAATGGTCATGCGGGCTATGAGCTGTTCCGGCATTGAAAACATAGTAAACCACAAGGAAGGCGACGATATTTTTAGCGAGGAGTTTAAAAAACAGCTTGATGAAATAAAAATGCCCATCACGAAGTTTAACGCTCTTGTACAGCTTCTTAAAAGGGCGATAACCGCTTACGGTAAAACCAACAAAGTAAAAGCCATTGTTTTTGACGAGCGTCTGAAAAAGGTAGTAGAGCAGTATAACAACAGGGACAAGCTTACTTTTACAAGCGATGTTGTTGCGGATATTGTCAACGGTCTTTCCGATGAACTTATCAAAATTATTGACGATCTTAAAGATGACAAAAACTCCTTTGAAAAACTGGGCATTACTTATGAAGAAAAGATTTTTTACGATATTTTGGTTAAAGTCCGTGACGATCACGGTTTTGAGTACTCCGAGGATAAATGTATCATTCTTGCCGGAGAAATTAAGAAACTGGTCGATGACAAGTCAAAATACATAGATTGGGCCGCCCGAGAAGACATAAAAAACGAGCTTAACATGGACTTGACCAAGCTTCTGTATAAAAACGGGTATCCGCCTGATTGGGACGATGAAGTTTTTCAGCAGGTTTTGGAGCAATCGGAAAACTATAAAAAATATTCCGTTGCTGTAGAATATGAATATCCAAACACACAAAACGGTTACGGTTACGCAATGGCGGCGGAAAACCATTGAAATACTTTTTTGTGAACTAATTTGTACGGCTTTTTTTACAAGGTAAACGGCGGGTATTGCAATTACGCCTTTTGAAGAGGGAGTTTTTTCAATTTATCTGCCGCCCACAAATTCGCTATTCATAAATCTTCCTTCATCAACTTTGCCGTCGGGGTAGGTCATTTTTCCCAAGCCTGTTTGTTCTCCGTCAACCCAATCGCCTTCGTATACGCTGCCGTAAATATATGTTAATTTTCCTTTGCCGTGGGGTTTGCCGTTTACTAAGTCGCCCTCATACACTGAGCCATCTTTATATGTCAGTTTTCCTTTGATGGTTTCTATCATAAAAATCTCCTTTGCGTTTTTTCTGCCTTTAATTTTACCATAACCCTGCCTATTTGAATAGTGAATCGGGAGTAAATCTTCGGAATTTATTTCTTGCCCTATATGCAATTTTATATTATTATAAATATAGGAGACAAAAATTTGGGTATCCATGAATCGGCGGAAATGTATTTGGAGACAATTCATGTTTTAGGCCTCAAGGGAAGCCCCGTCCGTTCTATAGATATTGTGAACGAACTTGAATACTCAAAGCCAAGCGTAAGCGTCGCAATGAAAAATCTGAAGTCTCAAGGTTATATTGCAATAGATGATGAAGGTTACATAACACTGACTGCCAAGGGGCGCAAAATCGCTGAGACAATGTATGAACGCCATGTCGCGATTTCCGACTGGCTTATTTTTTTGGGCGTCGATAAAAAAACGGCAGTAAACGACGCCTGCAAAATGGAACACGCCATGAGCGAAAAAAGTTTTACAGCGATAAAAAAACATATTGAAAACTTGCCTAACCTCAAAAAATGAGCAAATGAATACGGTGATAAAGAAGCCCGACCACATAAAAGTGGAGAATGAAAAAAATAAAAAGAACAATCATCAGAAAATAACCTATACTGGTTTTTTATAGTTTAAATCACTTTTATGTGGTCGGGTTATTTCGATGTCAAATTGTACACTCCGTCCCATGTGTCTTTAGGCGGGCTGCTTATAAATTGCTTGCACCTATCAAGATAAATGCTTGAAGGGCTGTCATCGGGTACTATTGACATCGCCTCTTGGAAACCTTTTTCCGCTTGCGTCCAATCGCGTTTTTCAAAATAGTCAAGCGCTTCATGAAAGACTTGTACAAGTTTCTTTTGCTTATCGCCGGCCTGATCCGCCATATCTACAAGTTCGCATAGGCGCACAGGCTCATTGATGCCGACAACGCGCACACGGTCAAGTTTTCTGTAAAGCAACGCGTCCCCGGTTTCGCGCACCGTATCTTCCGAGGCAAGTATCCATGTTCCGTATTGTTTGTTTACTCCCTCAAGACGCGCCGCAAGATTTACCGCATTTCCCATAATTGTATAGTTCATCTTGTTGGCGGTACCCATGTTACCCGCTACCATGAAACCGGTATTAACGCCTATGCGCGTTAAAAGAGGCGAGGGTGACAATTTTTGCTCCATGATTGTTTTGTTTAACTCAACTTCCAGCTTTCTCATTGTAATGGCAGAAACGCACGCCCGCAGAGCGTGATCGGTAAGATCGAGAGGAGCGCCGAAGAACGCGATAATAGCGTCGCCTTCGTACTTGTCTATCGTGCCTTTTTCGGCAAGAATCACGTCACTCATCGCGCTTAAATATTTATTTAACAGGCTTACAAGATCTTCAGGATCAAGTTTTTCGGAAATTGTGGAAAATCCTTTAACGTCCGTAAAAATAGCGGTCATGTGGCGTTTTGTGCCGCCCAACTGTAAACGCGAAGGATCGGAAATAATTTCTTTTACCACGTCGCCTGAAACATAAGTGGAAAATGCGGTACGGATAAAGTTTTTTTCTTTCTCGGAATTGGCGTAAGAAATAATTTCACGGATAATAATAGCGATAATCATCGACATTATTATTCCAAGCGGCCCCAGAAAAAATCCTGAAAAACGGAATATCAAAACAGCGGCAATAAAGATGAACAATACCGCGCCAAATCCCAACGCGGCGCGGTAAACAGGCGCAAGCTTTTCAGTAATTATGAAAAATAACGGGACAAAAATAAGCATAAAAATTATCTTCCAGATATTATCAAGACAAACAATAAAAGATTTTGTAAGAATCGTATCCAGCACAACGCCGTGAGTGCCTACATTAATGTATTTGCCATAAAAAGGATTCGCGCCATAGTCGGTAGTTCCCGTATCAACACGTCCAATGATAACAAATTTATCATTTAAATTTTTTATATTATAGTCGGTAATTTCCTGATAACGGGCCAGATTTACTTCAAGCACGTTAAATAACGAAATGATATAATCGGCTTCATCTTCTATTTCACCGGATAAATTCGGATTCATTTCGATTAACTGATCGCTGACTGCCTTTATCTTCGATACGGGATCATCCTTTAATACTTCACCTAACATTTCATAAGCTCTATTTCTATATTCAAGAAAAGCGCCAAAAGAATCATTGGAAGCGTTTTCCATTGCGTTATTTCTTGATTCACGCGCCATGTCAAGAAACTGCGTCATATTACTAAGAACAACCGGAATGGGAATCAATGTCTTGTCAAGCTGTGAGAAAAAACTCATGTCTTCGGCGGCAAGAGCGCGGCTGTATTTTTCAATTTCCGCTTCTATTTCGTCTAACAAACTGAATTCCGCAAATGAAACGTGGGTATAACTGTCATTGTAATCCTTTTTAGGCCAGTCAAGCATCATTCTGCCTTTTGAATCCAGCGGGATAACTAAATCTTCAATTTTTCCGTCCAAAAGTTTCACCTGCTTGACGGTCAATTTGCGTTTTTGCAGAAATATTTCCGGCCTGCCAAGATAATCGATCAGCGGGGCAAAGGCAAGCTGCAAGTACCAATGATCGTGCATATTCTGCGTCAGATAGATACGCCTTCTTACGCCGTCATTATCAATTTCTACATTGGTATAACCGGCTCCTTTCGCGGCTGTGGCAAAAATCGGAAGGGCGGGTAAAATATCGACTGCCCCTTCCCCGCGAAACGCGTTAGGCGCTGCATTTACAGGGTACGAAAAAAGTTCTTCCGCCATTGGGCGGCGTTCCGCCTGTTCGCCATTCAGGGGATAAGCCCACAAATTGACCGTAGACCAGCTATTGCCATTCAGGGCAATCGCCTGCGCCAAATAAATATCATTATCACGGGCGACGCTCTGGGCTTTGGAATAAAGTCCCGTCTTTTCTCTTTCTATCATATTGGAAAGGTCTTTGGCATAATTTGAAAGCTCGTTACGCGCCATACGCCCCGATCCAAACGCGGAAAAAATATCCTGCGCGGATGAATTGATTTCCGAAAAACTGCGCTCAAAATCGTTGGCAAGCCCCTGTTCAAGATAGAGACTGTCTACTCCCTGAGGACCGCGATCAATGTACTCAATATCGAAAATGACGGCCCTTGCGCCGTATTCTTTTAAGCGTAAAAGACCGTCCGCAGTTATGGAGCGCGGCCATGGGAAAAAACCATAATACGCGATAGCTTGATCGTTTACATCAAGAAAGACAACGCTGTCTATATGCTCGCGATTCGCCCGAAAGCGAAGAAAAAAATCGTAAAGACTGTCTTCCATCGAAGTTAACGCGCCAACTAAATATAGTAATGAAAATACTGCCGCAGCAGCCAAACCTATAAGGGCATTTTTCCAATGTTTCATAGCTTAGTTTACAATATATTTTTGTCTTTGTTAAGGATAATTTACTATAATATTCATCTCGCTGTTACTTGCCTTAGCCCTTGACGGCATTTCTATATCCACACCGATGGGCGGCAGAACTTTAACCGAATTTTCGGCGTTCACCTTCGGATCAGAAACAGTACCGTCTGCGTTTGAGGAGCTTGAATTACCGCCCGTAACAAGGACTCCCGCTCCGCTAACGCCGGTGAACAAAATTTTGCCTTCGATGCCGTATAAGTTATAGGCGTCCATCTCGAAAGTTGTCCCTCTGACGGAAGCGGTGGCGCTGGGGCTTTGCACGTTAAGGTTTGTTTTTGTGCCGGCGGGAGGTTTTACCTCAACTCTCACTTTTCCCGACTGCAAA
>NZ_BDHF01000015.1:0-40921 GCF_054786115.1 Treponema sp. R80B11-R83G3
GGCTTAATAGATGCAATTATATTAATGCATAGTATAAAAAACAATTCAAAAATTTGGACTTTAGATAATAAATTTTTAATAATAATACCGGAAGAATTAAAATATATAGATAGTTAACCGAAACTGTGATAAGATAATTCTCGATGTTTGCGCAAAATTATTTTAGTACTTAAAGATAATCGGAATGAGTTCCGGTATAGGCAAAAGATATTTTGTTTTCTTCAAGCTGATAGATCAAAATCCAGCAACTGTTAAATGTCCAAGTCCTTTCTAGCTTCTTCAATAGATTTGTACCATTTTGTAGGAATATCGCCACGCATTATAGCCTTGCTTTCTTTAATGGCCTGCAAGCATTTTAGCGTTAATAAGGAGGATTTTCGGCGTGAAGGGGACAGTTCTCTCCGTAAATACATTCAGTAGAGGTTTCAGTTTCAGGCACTGCAATCATAGGAATCTCCTCTATTTCAATATACGGCTTTTACGGCAAAATCACAAATTTTATGGTGATTTACAACGAAGTTTTTCCCCTATGGCGGTTTACGACGTTCCGCCGTAGGCGGAATGTAGGGTGGCTGCGCCGCCAGGCGCAAAAGCCACCCGTAAACCGCTGCGATAAGCGACGTTGCGAAGCAATGTCGCTTATCGTGATAGTATCTGCCGTTTTAATGGCAGATACTATTCTTTTATGTTGTACTTCTTCCTGAACCTTTCAATGCGTCCGGCAGTGTCTACAAGTTTTTGCTTGCCGGTAAAGAAAGGGTGGCAGGCTGAGCAAATTTCAACCTTTATGTTCTTTGTGGTGGAACGCGTTTCTATCACGTTTCCGCAGGCGCACGTGATTTTAGTCATCTCGTACTTTGGGTGTATTCCGCTTCTCATATAATCCTCCGAAAATTGTCCAACTCCGCCTTGTTTCAGGCAGTTTAAGGACCTAATCCATGCCCCCTGTTCCAGTATTCATGGATTTTAGGAATGCTTCATTATTCTTACTTTTCTTCATTCTGTCAACTAGCAATTCGATAATTTCGATGTCGTCCATAGGATTGATAACTTTGCGTAAAATCCAGATTTTTTGGATTTCTTCCTCCGTAAGCAGGAGTTCTTCCTTGCGTGTGCCGGATTTCTTGATATTGATTGCCGGGAAAAGGCGGCGGTCGGAAATGCGCCTGTCAAGGTTAATTTCCATATTGCCGGTACCTTTGAACTCTTCAAAAATTACTTCATCCATGCGGCTGCCGGTCTCCACAAGGGCTGTGGAAATGATTGTTAAACTGCCGCCTTCTTCTATATTACGCGCCGCGCCGAAAAAGCGCTTTGGCTTGTGAAGGGCGTTAGAATCAACGCCGCCTGAGAGGATTTTTCCCGACGTGGGGACTGTTTGGTTATAGGCGCGGGCAAGGCGGGTAATTGAGTCCAAAAGGATTACCACGTCTCTTTTGTGCTCAACAAGACGCTTGGCCTTTTCAAGCACCATCTCAGTAACCTGAACATGGCGGCTTGCCTGCTCGTCAAACGTTGAGGAAATAACTTCCGCGCGCACGGTGCGCTCCATGTCGGTAACTTCTTCGGGGCGTTCATCTATTAACAGGACGATAAGGTATACTTCCGGGTGGTTTTTAGTTATTGCGTTAGCTATTTTTTGCATCATTATTGTCTTACCGGTTCTGGGAGGAGCGACGATTAGAGAGCGCTGGCCTTTGCCGATAGGGCAGAACAAATTGATGATTCTTTCGCTTACGCCTTCCGTTGAGGTTTCAAGGTCTAATTTACGGTTGGGGTATAAAGGAGTGAGGTTGTCAAAAGGAATGCGGTTTTGGGCGACGGTGGGGTCATCGTAGTTGACGGTTTCCACCCTGAGCATGGCAAAAAATCTTTCGCCTTCTTTTGGACTGCGAATTTGCCCGTAAACCGTATCGCCTGTTTTAAGCGCAAAGAGCCTAATTTGGCTTGGGCTGATGTAAATATCATCAGGGCCGGGAAGGTAGGAATTTTGCGGACTGCGGAGAAAACCGTAACTGTCCGGCAGAATTTCCAAAGAGCCATAAGCGTAAATAATGCCGCCCCTTTCAGTGTGCGCTTTAAGGAGGGCGAAGACAATTTCTTGTTTTTTAAGAACTACCATGTCATCGTGTGTGATGTTGTAGCAGGAGGCAAGCTCACGCAGGTCTTTCATGTTGAGCCTGATAAGCTCGTTTATTGTAAGGCGCGGTTTGCCGTTGTCCTGATCCTGCCGTGGAATTGGTTTGCCGTACAGGTCGGGCATTGAAGGCAGTTTTGGCAATGCCGGCAAATCCGCCGATACGCCTGTCTGCCCGTTTGTCTGTTCTTCTGATTCGCCGTTTTTGTAATCAGAACCGTTCTGTTCCCCGTATGGCTTTCTGCGGACAACTACGCGTCCCGCTTTACCGCCATTGCCGTTTTCATTGTTTTGTTCCGTTTCTTCTGAATTCACTGTTTCCTCACCATTACCCTCTGATGTTGATTCTTCAGGCTTTCTGCCTCTTCTTACAATTGCCATTTTTACCACCCATGGATTGTATTTTTTTTGACTGGATTCACATTAATTCTAATTAATAAATTGATTCATGATATTGAATGGATACTTAAACTTTAATAATTTCTTTTATTAATGTCAACCCTTAATTTAAGATTTTTTGAATTTCTTCAAGTACCGCACAAGCGGCGCGAAGGCGGACTTCATTTCTGGAACCCTTAAAATGATACGCCTTCGTCTTAATTTCTCCGTCCCGTAAAGCAGTTGCAACCCATACCGTCCCCACAGGGATGCCGCTGCCGTCTCCATCGGGGCCGGCAAGCCCCGTAACTGCGGCTGCAATATCCGCGCCGCTTTTCTTAAATACTCCCCCAACCATTGAACGCGCTGTTTTTTCGCTTACAAGGCCGTCGGCGGAAAGCCCACTTTTTTTTAGCCCAAGCATGGAAATTTTCGCCTCTCTTGTGTAACACACAAAAGAACCCCACAATACAAGCGACGCGCCCGGCACTTCCGCCAATAACGATGAAATTAAGCCGCCGGTACACGATTCCGCCAACGCCAGTTTTTGTGATACGTCTTTTAGTTTTTTTATCAAGCAGACCGCTTTTTTTTCGGCCTGTTTAATTAATTTTTCATCTGTCGGAGTATAAGTCGGATACTCCGTCGGAGTATCCGCGTTATGTTCTGACATTGCCGCGCTGTAAATCCGCTTTTATTTCTTCCGTAGGACGGTGAAAAATTTCCACGTCTTTTTCCACGTTAGTCATTTTGCATTTGCCTTCAAAAAGAACCCCGTCCGCTATACGCAGTCTTGCCGCGCTTACGTCGCCCTGAACTTTAGCGCCGCCCATCATGTCAACCTTGTCCATCGCGTGCACCGTTCCTGAAACATTGCCGTATACCGTAAGGGAATTTACCGTTATGTGATCAGCGTCAACTACCGCCTCTTTATCTACAATTAAATCGCCTGTGGCGTCTATTGTTCCCTTAAAGCTTCCCTGAATGCGCAGTTTTGTCGCAAATTTAAGTATTCCCGTAAAATTTGTGGTCTTGCCCAGAATTACAGTTTCCGCTTTATTTTTCTTTCTTCCTTCACGCTTTGACATTTTTACTGCTGCTCCTGATGTAAGAATTTTCGTATTTGGCTTTCAAGCACGGAAAGCCCGATTTCGTCTTTCTTTAGATTATCCCATTCATTTATTGTTTTTTCTATCCTCGCGTCAAGAGCCGCAATATGCTTGCGCACGGAAAGAATTTTTTCACTTACCGGATTTAAATGCTGGATAAGGGTTTCTTGATTTAAATTTTCGCCGATTGCCGTATTCTTGCAGATCAGGGCGATAGCCCTGTCCAACTCGTCAATGCTTCCGATAAAGATTGAAAGATTTTCTTTTAAATGCCTGTTTAATTCTTCGGCAAGGGCAAGGCGGGTTTCCCGAGCTTTTATCTGTTCGAATAACGCGCGGTTGCGGAAGACCGCGTTAATGCGCGCCAGGACTTCGGAAAAATTGAACGGTTTTGTTATATAATCATCAGCGCCGGCTTCAAAACCGGCAACTTTGTCTTTTACATCGTCAAGGGCTGAAAGCATAATTATAGAAATATTTTCAAAATTTGGATCGCTTTTAAGGATTTTTGTTACTTCGCGTCCGGTTAATCCCGGCATTATATTGTCAATAATGACCAAATCCGGCATGAATTTTTTAACTTTTTCCAAAACTTCAGGACCGTTATCGCATTTTTCCACAACAAAACCGAGTTTGGACAGCATTACTTCAAAGAAGTCAAGATTAATTGTTTCATCATCCGCAATCAGTATCTTCTTCTGAACGTTCATGGCTTTATTGTACACCATAGCGCTTTGAAGATCAACAAGGCGGCAGTCAGAAAAACAAAGAAAATCGCCAAATAATCGCCGTAAAGCGTGTAAATTGCGGTTTTATTTACAAGAGGCACTGTAACATTAAGAAAAGCTTCCGTAAATGGCGTTGCCATTGCCGTTACTCTGCCGTTTGGGTCTATGGCGCAGGTTTGTCCCGTGGATGTTGACCTGACCATGGGACGGTAATTTTCCACCGCTCTGAAGACCGCCATTGAAAGATGCTGATACTGCGCGGGAAGGCTTTTTGACCACGCGTCGTTTGAAAGGTTTACAAGCGCGTCTGCGCCACGGCGTACAAAATTTCTTGACAGGTAGCCAAACGTGTCTTCAAAACAAATTGGAGCGGAAAAAGTAAATCCCTGTATTTTAAAAATGGTCTGCTCTTCGCCCTTTTCCCAAAAATGAGTGTCGGCGCTTTTAAGCCATTTATAAATTGACGGAAACTGTTTCTTATAAGGGAAATGCTCGGTAAACGGAACTAAATGCAGTTTCCTGTAGACGGCGGTGGTTTCCCCTTTTTCAAAAAGCAAGGCCGCGTTGTAGTCCACGCGGAATTTTTCTTTTGGGTCAGGATTTCTTGAGCTGTCCATGCGTCCATCGTCATTTCCAATTAAGAAGGGAACGTCTTTTGAAAAAAGATACTCTAAAAGCTCTTTTACAATCAGCCATGAATCTTGATCGTCACGGTATGTCGTATGCCAGTAAATTCTTGGAATAAACGCGGTTTCAGGCCATACTACAAGGGTAGGTTTTGGAGTAGAAGACAGGGCTTCATCGGAAAGGCGCGTTAATTTTTTAAGGTCATTGCGGTATCCTTGAATTATTTGCCATGAAGACGGAGATTTGGCTGCTTCCCATGGGTCGGTATTGTGCTGGATTAAAGCGATGGGCGCGTTTGGGTAAGAAGAAAAATCTTTGATGTTTATAAAGCCAAAAATTAAAGTAGCGATAAGAGCGGCAAACCAAAAATATGCGGATATTTTTTCTTTAAAGAAGAATGACGCAAACGAAGTTTTTAAATCAAGCTTTTTTAAATTATTAAAAACCTGCGCCAGCCAGAAAGAGGGAAACGTGACAAGGGCGCTAACCCCCCACACGCCCGTGATGCTTGCTATCTGTATTAACGGTATCACGCGCCATTGCGAATAACCCGTTATTCCGTAGGAGTACCCTAAAAATCCTTTTACGCGCAAGTATTCATAAGTAAGCCATACAGCCCATTGAACAATATATCCGCGCTTTGGAAAAAGAATACAGGCCAATTTGAGAAATACAAAAGTAATACTTAAATAAACAAGATAGATACTGTAAACGATTATTCCCGCCAGCGGATGAAATTTTCCAAGCCAGTAATTGAAAAGGGCATAGGCGATTATGCCGTAAATCGCGCCAAAACCCGCGCAAGCCAAAAGATTATTTTTACGAATAATAATAAGAATTGGGATGTACGCAAACCACGCGAGGAATGGCAAGCCGTTTATAAATATTATATTGGGAAAAGAGGCGGCAAAAAGAATTGACGCTGAAAAAATAAGTCCCAACTGGATTAAAACATTTTTAACCCGGTTGTTTCTTGTTTCCATTTGTTACTTTTTAGAGGCTTTTTTATCATCGTTTAAAGCCCATACGGCTTGTTTTAATTCACGGCCTGAACGGAAAGCGACTACGCCATGTGAATGTATAACGATGGTTTCGCCTGTTTTGGGATTTCGCGCCCTTGGACGCGCTTTTCGCACTTTTACTTCAAATGTCCCAAAACCGCGCAATTCAATAACCTGACGGCGAATTAGAGCTTCCTTCATTTCATCAATGAAAAGATCGACAACGCCCCGAATCTCCGTGCGGCTCATTCCCATTTTTTCATAAAGGGCGTCTACAATGTCAACTTTTGTAAATTTTTTCGCTGCCATAGCCTGCCATAAAAATATTATTGCGCTGATTTCATCGTATTATAATAACGCTGCATCCTTGATTTTTTTCTGGCTGCCGCGTTCTTTTGAATTATTCCCTTTCTTGCGGCAGTGTCAATTTTCTTGATCATTTCTTTTAAAGCAGCGTCCGCTCCCGGGTCTTTTTTCTGAGCCAGAACCGTAAATTTTTTTACGCTTGTCTTTACCGCGCTTTTTGCCGATTTATTGCGCAAGCGGCGTTCTTCACTCTTGCGATGCCGCTTTTCCGCTGAATTGCTTTTCTTTGCCAAAGAATTCCTCCAAAAAATTTTTATAAGGAAGTTTTTCGGGAACTGAAGTTTCCGAAAAACTCTACTTAATTTTGCCGTTGTAAATCAGCGGAAATCGGAAGGACGTCTTTCCTTTCGTTTGCACTTTTCACATTCCGCCATGTTTTTTACTTTACCGTCTTCAAATAGAGTTTTCATTTTTATTTCTCCACCGCAGGAACACATAAATTTTTGTGTCGCGCTGGAAGTACGGCTGTTTTTACTGGCCTGTGCCATATTTTTCTCCTAATAATTAGTATGCGGCAAGAATACTATAATCACCTTATGATGTCAAGATGCCTTATGTCAGTTATTGACCGTCATTAATTTCCGCTTCTCCTGGCGGAAAAAGATATAAATCCGGCAGTTTGAAAGTGCGGTTTAAAGCATAGGACTGCGGATTATGAAATTTACTAACCGACGAAATAGTAAAAAAGTGGCTTAAAGGTTCATAGTCTGGAGAATTCACCTTTATTGTAAACTTAAAATCTTTTGTGATATCGGGAACATCCGCGACAAGAGGGGAAGGCCAAAAACTGAATATACTTGGAGTGTTGGAAACTATTCTGTACGGGTTTTGCCAATTAGTGTTCCTCATTTGGACAAGTTCGCCATTGTAAAACAACTCTACATCAATGTCCACAATCGGCTCGAAACTTACGCCGTGGAAGATTCTGCCTGCTATAGTCGGGATGTCAAATAAGGGAGGGGTGATCTTATGCGTAGCATCGCTGGTTCCGTCGTGAGGCGCTGTCGGACGCAGGTTATGATTTACAAGACGCAGACCCTTGTAAATTAGCGCGTTTATATCCGCTTCGCTTTGCTGCTGGTGTATGCCTTCTTGATAAGTTCTTGTAAACCCGCGATTTGACACTATGTAATTCGGAGAAATGCGGTTAAGCGTATAACAGATTGTGTCTATTCTGCATTGATAACACATGCAGAATTGTTCGGGATTACCGCTTCGTTGTATTTCGTCAAAAATTTTCTGTACCGATTCAAATACTACATCTTCGTTTGTATTATGAATGTCCATATTGTTCTCCCCACTCTTATTGCTTAGTATCCGTCGTTTTAATCGCAGACGCTAATTCATAAAGTATACTACATAATTTAGAAAATGTCTTTATTTTTTCCTTATATTTTTGATTAATAAATATTCTGATTGTATAAAGCGTCTGTATAAAGGCATTTACCGTCTGAGGCTTGAACGCGCTGGAACTGTCGCTAAAACTGCGTTTTTCATCAATAATAAAAAGTCCTGTTTCAAAAGAAACGGGTTCGGGTATATCGATTATTATATCTTCCCCCCTAATTTCAAATCCGCGTCGGCGCAGTCCCTCTGCAAGCTTTTCTTCGTATTTTGCCCTGTCTTTAATACTCCTCATAGCCTGAAAATCGACTTTTTCAGATGAAATTTCCGCCGCTGTGGCGTAAAATTTCCCTTCACGCACAGATTTTAAAAGATTTACCCCATTAATTGATGAATCACTGCCATTTTTTCTAATTTTTTGCTCAAGAAGTGTAAAAAGGCTCGAATCGTCAAGGTTATACAGGTCTTCCCCCTTTATTTGACTCGATTCAAGGCCGTTTATCAGTAGTTTTTTAAGCATAGCGGTAACTGCGCGTACATTGCGATGCCAATAAACTGTCCGGTACATCAAATATTTTGAAAAAAGGACGGATTCGACATTAGGAATAAGGCGGGAATCGATGTCTGCACCGTGTTTTTTATTGGGATGAAGTTTTGAAAGAATAAAATCAACATCCTGGGCGCCGTAAGGGACGCCGCAATAACGGGCGTCGCGGTTCATGTAGTCAAGTTTATCAGGATCAAGCGTCCCTGACAGGAGTTTACGGTAAAAATGAAGCTCAGTGCCGGAAACAGCCTTTTCTTTGTCAATTATGGCGGCTGTTAGGGCAGGATCTGCTCCTGTTGCCCCCACGAGGCTTTTCATTGGTTCTTTAAGGATAATTTCGCCTGTAAGCGCCTCATGGGAAGAGAGGGACAGTTCTTTTAAAGAGTGGGTATATGGAAAGTGTCCCAAATCATGGAGTAGACAGGCGGCAAGGAAGGATTTTATCCCTTCCGCCGTAAGCCAGTCTTCTGCGCCCCGTTCCGCCAGATTCTTTAAAAGCCGTTTGCCCAGATGGTATACGCCGATTGAATGGCTTGCCCTTGTGTGCGTGGCGCCGGGATAGACAAGGTATACGGGGCCAAGCTGCATAATCCTGTTCAGGCGCATAAAAGGGGCGGATTCCGTCAATTTAGCCTGTTTTTCCGTCATATAGACGTGCCCCCACAAGACATCCCTTATGGGGTGGGTATAATTATCAATTAATGATTTTTCTTTTTTTTTCTTCATTGTCTGTGATATTATAGATATAAATTATTATTTTTACTAGAATATAAGGTAGTGCGTATTTTAAGGATTGTGCGCCCATTGGCGTTGGGTTTATTTTTATTAATCTCAATCTCCGCCGTGTCTTGGCAGTCGGCGGTTGCTCAAGAGCAGACTGCTCTTGAACAGATGGACGTTGTATCCAGAGGTTCCATCCCTGAAGAATTACTGCGTCCAAAACGGGGTGAATCGCCGCATTATCCAATTGATACTGTAATTGGAGAACTTGGAAGGGGAAAAGCTTCGGAGGTCGCTTTTACTTTTGCCAATAATATCGGTTCCGCTTTATTAGAAGGGGACAAAGCGAATTCCGCTCTTGCTTCCATTGAAAAGGCTGTAAAAGAAAACCTTTTATCCGCGCTGGAAGTTATCGTTCCGGTAAGTTTTAGAATTGGCGGCGGAAGGGAAGAAGCGGACGGCGCGGTTTCATTCTTAGTGCGGTTTATCGGAAAAGATCAGGGGATTACAGGGGAATTGTATATCAGGTATAAAACAAGGCAAAACCAGGGACAGGACGGAGAAGTTAAAACGACAGGTTACTGGGTATTTGAAGAATTGCTTCTTGAAGAAGCGAAAGATCGTGAGGTCGAACAAAAGGAGTCGATATACCGTCATGATTTTTATCCATATGAGAGGTTTTACTAAATTATGGCTACGCCGGTAGGAAGAATAGAAAAAGAATTTCTTTTTAATATTTTATATGAAGAAAAGATTCCTGTAATATATCTAAAAGACAGAATTGAATATAAATTTAAACTTGAACAGCCTGCGGGTGAAGAGTTGGTTTTACGTCCTGAAAAGCCTTTGGGCAAGTTAAAAAACCATATAAAATTGCCGTTTAAATTTGATTACAAGGGGCAGGTGATTGATTTTTCCGCTGAAATATTGGCGCAAAAAGATGAGCTTGTTTTCTGTAAGTCTCCCGCGACATTATATAAAAATTTGGATCGTAATTATTTAAGGGTTGACACTCCGACTGATATAAAAATTCTTTTTACATTCCGGGGAGATCGTTATAATCTGGCGTTTCCAAAGGTTTCGGAATACGAAAGTATTGCGGCGAGTGATCTGGCAAAAAACTTTGATCCCCGCAATCTTTCAGGCTTGATAAGGCAAATAACGGGAATGTTAAGTAATTTTGCGGACGGATACAAGATAGTCAATTTTAAAGATAAAAAACCTGAGTCTATTGAAGAGAGAGTAGTATCGGAGACTGGAAAAACTCTTTTTATTCCCTCAACTGTGGGATTCTTGCCAAAGACGGATCCGTATCCCAAAAAACGCATAATAACCGAGGAATTGTTCCACAGGTATTTGGAAACTACCGGCATCGGCAAAAAATTTCTGGAAGAAAACACCGCGCGTTTTCTAAAGAGTAAATTTGACGACAGCATATTTTCCGACGCATGGGTACCTATTCTGTTTCATGAATATGTTATTGGGTATATTCATATTTGGATTGATAAACAGGGAAAGCTTCCGTTTGATTTCAGCGTGCTGGATAATGTTTACCAATACACGAAAGTGCTTGCCTTTGCGTTAAAAGAGAACGGATATTTTGAACATGGAAAAGTGGAAAATCAGTCGTTTGAAGGCAGGGTTCTTGATATAAGCGCATCCGGTTTATTATTTGCCTATCCCCTTGGCTCCACTCTTCTAGCGACTCTTTTAGTTGACTCGGAATTATCAGTTACTATAGAAACTTCAGACCGCACGATTAACGTTCTCGCAAAAATTGTCCGGCGTTTTAAAGATAAAAATGCGGGCTATTTAGGTTGCCGCTTCATAAACATGGTTCCCGAAGATACGCGCTTCCTTTTTGAACATCTGTACGGCAGACAAATTGATGATACAGATTCTGCTTTCTTGGCCGGGCAGGTTTAATTCCAAAGACCTCACACTCTTTAAACAAACGCCTGACCATTTGCAAGTGGTCAGGTTAGATAAAAAATGCCATTTATTCCCGAAAACTTCCAGACTCTCCTGTCCGGCATAAAAAAATACCGATAGTTACAGAGATGAGTATTCAACAATTATTCGTGTTTTTAGAGGCTTCGCATTAAATAAAAAACCGCGTTTTTTTTGCGATAATTGCGGCAATGAAGTGGGCAGCGAAGTAAAAAACTGCCCCTGATTGTGTTTTATGTTAAAACTTTTTCAATAAGCTCGTGTTTTCTCACTAATTCCGTATATGCCTCAATAAAAAATAGAACATGAGAAAACGCGAATATATCATAGCAATTGTTGAGCTTTGAGTAATAAAGCATTTTATAAACATGTGTTGGATAGCTATCATGTTGACATTCTGGAAAAACAAAACCCCTGTTAAATATTTCTTGTTTATTTTTATCGGATTTATCGTTGGCGTCTTGTAAGATAAAAGACCAAACAATAGCTAAAGCTACATGGAATCCTAATATTTCATTAGCGATAAAAGAAGAGCTTTTTAACATTTGTTTTGCGTGAAGATATTTCAACTCAAATGGTTTGTTTATAATTATAGAGTATAGCATTACTGATGCAATTTTATGCCTGTCAATTCGCCCGTCTGGATTGTGCATATATGTGTGGACTTTATTCTTGTATTCCTCATAGGTTAGCCAAACTCTTTCTTTAAATTGCCCATCATTAAAAATAATATCGTCATCATTTGACAACATCTCATTAATTTTGGGCTTAATGATATTTTCCCATAATCTTTCATAAGTATTAATATCCACTATTACTCCATATCAATATGTGGATAGTTTAAAAATTTCACTGTTTCAATGGGAATATCTGAGTTGTGAGAGGTCATCATTTTATGGAATTCTTCTTTAGTACATTTTTTATCTAATTCTTTTGGAAATTCTACTAAATTTTTCGTTAGAATCGAGTCTTCTAAACTAAATAGCTCTCTCTTTACTTCAGTATTTGTCATTTTTTACCACCAATTAGGAAGGCAATTCTTCCTAGGCTAGCAGGGTATTTCTGAGGGCTGTCGTTCCAGTTACCCTATGCCGTCCGTGGCACTGGAAGCCCCTTATATTAAGTATACAGAATTTTACCATTGGTTGTCCAATGTAAAAAATACCCCTTACGAACCCTAAGTTCGCAAAGAAAGTGCGAAAAAACCCACGGTAAAGAAACCTGTCTATTATTTTAGCATTTCTAACGAATTTTGTCTAGTATTTTTTCAAAAGATCCTCACACAAAGGTACAAAAAACACAAAGAATAAAGGAATAGGGGTTATTTCTGTATTATACTGCGCCCGGTTTTTTTATATCAGGTTGATATTTTTCATATTTACGGGCTAAAAAGAAGATGGTTAGACCAAGTATTACAATCACTATTGAAATTATTAATTGAAAAATCATATTACCTCCCCATTATTATATACCATTTTTGCAAGTCTTTATTGTGTTTTATTCGAAAGATCCTCACACAAAGCTCACAAAGGTACAAAGAACACAAAGAAGGAAGAGGGACTAATGAGCAGTGAGCAATTAGCAGTGAGCAATGTTGTTGTTCGTTATCAATGCGTAAACTTTCACGATAAGATAACGGTTAAAAATCTTCTCTCCATGCACTGTATCATGCATGGAGAATAATTTTCAATATTCTTGTTTATTAAATTGACTAAATGGAATGGTCGTTGTGGCTTGAGTAAGATTATATGTAATAGGACTGTTACCACTTCCTGTATAAAAATAGGTAGCGTCATCGTTTAAATTATCAAGTGTACCATGTATGTCAATATAAAATAAAATATAAAAACTACCTGTGCCGGTAAATGATCTACTTGTTGTTGCTGACATCAATGGGATTTCAACAGTTGCGCTATTGATATTTACCTGATTAAAAGCAACTAAATTCATTTTATTATTAGAGTTGTTAGCAATAGCTACTATGATTTGCTTTCCGGTTAACGTGACTCCGCCTTCAGTTGTAGGAACACCGGTGATAACCAGAGTTTTTGGCTCTTCGTCGCTATCGCCGCCTGTATCTGGGAGAGAAAGTTCAGTAAAATTACTAAATGACACTGTTGTAGTCTCTGAAACAAAATTTACCGTACTTAATTTAAAAGCCCTTGTTTCATCAGAGTACCAGTTTTCAAATAATACATATATGTCATATTTTCCATTTCCAGTCCACCGAGCAGAAGCAACATAAAGAGGGATTTTCATGGAAACGGCAGCAGGACCGTACATTATTTCAATATCATCGTCCGAATAAGTACCAGCAACAAAACCTTCCATCATTAATGCTTGTTCTGGAGCAGTTCCAACAACAAATAACCCCAAATCTATATCCCAATCCTCGTGCAATTCGCCAGCAACAAACTCAATTGGAATACCATTAATAATGAGTGTTTTTGGATCAGAGTTACCATTTTTATTAGGCGAATCGTCCTCACACCCAAAAACCGTCATTCCGAATACCAGAACAATTACCAGTATTCCCAACCAGATTTTCCTGTTTACCATTTTTTTCTCCTTAATTCAGACATCAATTTTCTTTCTGTACCATTGTTTCAACGAAATCACTGTACAATTTTTAAAAATGCCTGATTATAATTATATCAAATATAATATAATATTATATCAAATGTGTCAATATAATATAGAAATATATCAATAATAATAATAAAATGAGTCTTGAACGGCTGGTTATTGATAATATAAAGAGAATTCGTAAAGAAAAGGGAATTTCGCAGGAAAAACTGGCTGAAGCGTGTAATACCGCTACCAGTTATATCGGTTTAATGGAAATTTATCGAAATGTTCCTAAACTTTCTACTATAGAAAGAATAGCGGAAGCTTTGAATGTTGACCCTTTGGAGCTTTTTGAGCAACCCAACCAATATCCGGCTATAAAACAAAAAAACTTGTTAAAAAAAAGGATTTTATCCGCTGTGGATAGGGAAATTGATAAAATATTGGGGCAGTAGTCTGTAAGCAAGCTGAGTCTTATAATTTCACGATAAGATAACGGACAAAAACCCCTGATTCTTCTTTGTGATCTTTGTATCTTAGTGTTCTGCGCACTGACGGCTGCCTAAAGTCAGCCTTGCTTTATTGTAAACAACGGCGTTTATTGGTGCTACATTATGCGGCATTATTCATCCACACGGCTACGCCGTGCGATTATTTAATGTGTGAGAAATCTTCTGGATAATTGATAAATAAAAATTCACATTTTTTTTCAAAACCGCTTGACATTTTTTTTAAATTTCTATAGATTTTGGTTTCTACCCCTTATTTTTCTTAGGGGCAAGGAGACAGTCTAAAACTGTGTCTAAGTATATTAAGGAGTTTTTGAGGAATGCCTACTATTAACCAGTTGGTTCGTTTTGGACGGCAGAAAGTTACTTCCAAGACGAAATCCCCGGCACTTAAATCTTGTCCGCAAAAGCGGGGGGTTTGTACCCGTGTAATGACCGTAACGCCCAAAAAGCCCAATTCGGCTCTTAGAAAAGTTGCCCGTGTGCGGCTTTCCCATGGGACGGAAGTTACCGCTTATATTCCGGGAATCGGACATAATTTGCAGGAACACTCAGTTGTTTTGGTAAGAGGCGGGCGTGTCAAAGACCTCCCCGGCGTGCGCTACCATATTATCCGAGGCGCAAAAGATACTTTGGGCGTAACAGACCGCAAACGCGGGCGCTCCAAATACGGCGCGAAACGCCCCAAGGCTTAGGTAGATAGATTATGGGAAGAAAGAAAAAAACAATTGATAGGGGAATCCTCCCCGATCCTAAATATAACAGCGTTGTAGTTTCCAAGTTTGTAAACAGAATGATGTGGGAAGGGAAACGTTCCCTCGGTCTTCGCATCATTCATGAGGCTCTTGATATTCTTCAGAAAAAAACAGAAAAGCCACCCCTTGAAGTTTTTTTAAAAGCTTTAGATAATGTAAAGCCTGTAATAGAAGTTAAGTCCAGACGCGTAGGCGGAGCGACTTATCAAGTTCCCGTGGAGATTCGGGAATCAAGGCGCGAAGCCCTCGGTATGAGGTGGATAATAAGCGCCGCCCGGGCGCGCTCGGGAAAAGGCATGGGAGATCGGCTTGCTGCCGAGCTTATGGATGCCTATAATGATACCGGTACCGCCTTCAAAAAGAAGGAAGATACCCACAAAATGGCCGAGGCCAATAAGGCATTTGCCCACTATAGATGGTAGATGATATGTAAATGGTAGGTTTCCAAACCGATCATGGCAACTTGCTGCGCAAGTTGCTTGCAGTTGCTTCGCAACTGCCTGTTTGATAACCGATGGTTGTCAAACTGAAAGTGAGAAAGGTGGAACGATGTGGATGCTGCGTAACGTGCAAACTTGCATAGACGGCTGATTTTCCGCTTAATTCCCCACTCAATGAAAGTATTTATGTACGGAAAGTACGAAGAAAATATATTTAGTGTTCATTAAGGAGGACACAGATGGCAAAGGATAAATTTAATAGAACAAAGATCCACATGAATGTTGGAACGATTGGTCACGTCGATCACGGCAAGACTACTCTTTCTGCGGCTATTACCATGCACTGCGCCAGAAAATTCGGCGACAAGGTAATGAATTACGATGACATTGACAATGCTCCCGAGGAAAAAGCGCGCGGTATTACCATTAATACACGCCATCTGGAGTATCAGTCAGACAAGCGCCATTACGCGCACATCGACTGTCCCGGCCACGCCGACTACATCAAAAATATGATCACGGGCGCCGCGCAGATGGACGGCGCTATTCTTGTAGTATCAGCGCCCGACTCGGTCATGCCCCAGACCCGCGAACATATCATTCTCGCCCGTCAGGTAGGCGTACCCAACATGATTGTCTATCTTAACAAGATCGATCTTCTTGACGATCCCGATTTGGTGGAACTTGTCGAAGAAGAAGTAAAAGACGTTCTTACAGCTAACGGTTTCCCCGGCGACAAAGTACCCATCATCAAAGGTTCGGCGTTTAAAGCCATGTCGGAGCCGGATAATCCCGAGGCTGTCAAATCAATCGAAGAACTGCTTGCGGCGATGGACTCTTATTTCCCCGACCCGGTGCGCGATTCTGAAAAACCGTTCATTATGCCGATTGAAGACGTGTTCACTATCCAGGGGCGCGGCACTGTTGTTACGGGAAAAGTGGAACGCGGCGTTCTTAAACTTAACGAAGAAGTTGAAATTGTCGGCATTAAGCCCACAAAGAAAACGGTTATTACCGGCATCGAAATGTTCAATAAATTGCTCGATGAAGCCCAAGCGGGCGATAACGTCGGCACTCTTCTTCGCGGCATTGAGAAAAAAGAAGTTGAGCGCGGACAGGTACTCGCGAAACCCGGTTCAATTACGCCTCACAGCAAATTCAAGGGGCAGATTTACTGTCTGTCCAAAGAAGAAGGCGGACGCCACAGCCCGTTCTTTACCGGTTACAGGCCGCAGTTCTATTTCCGCACAACGGATATTACCGGTACTGTAAAACTTCCCGATGGCAAAGAAATGGTAATGCCAGGCGATAATACCGAAATTTTCGGGGAACTGATTCATCCTATCGCCATGGAAAAAGGTCTTCGCTTCGCTATTCGCGAAGGCGGCAAAACTGTCGCCTCCGGTCAGGTTGTCGATATAATAGAATAGGGATAGAGTAAGGTTTACCTGACCACTTAACTTGACTAAATAATTCTTAGTTAGGTGAATAGATAAAGTGGTCAAGTTAAGTGGTCAGGAGGTCAGGAGGAACAATGGCTAAGGAAGGTATTCGCGTAAGGCTGCGCGGTTTTGACGTTGAATTAATTGATCAGAGCGCGAAATCGATCGCCATGGCGGTAAGGAAAGCCGGGGCGAAAGTTACAGGGCCTATCCCGTTGCCGACGCGAATTAATAAGGTGACGGTGTTGCGTTCACCTCATGTTAATAAAAAGAGCCGCGAACAATTTGAAATGCGGACTCATAAAAGATTGATTGATATTGTTAATCCTTCTGCGGAAGTGATGGATTCATTAATGAAGCTTGAACTCCCCGCCGGCGTTGATGTTGAGATTAAGCAGTAAGATCATCTGACCACTTAATTTTAATGTTAGGTGGTTTGTGATACCACACAGTATCAAAATTTTTGATGCTGATTATTAAAAATGACCGCTTTTTAAAATTAAGTGGTCAGACGGAGTACTACAATGTTAGGGCTGTATGCCAGAAAAGTAGGAATGACCCAGGTTTTTGACGACACGGGCAGCCTTTTGCCGGTTTCGGTGTTAAAGGTTAACCCAAACGTCGTCCTTGCCACAAAAACAAAGGATACTGACGGTTACGAAGCCGTGGTCGTCGGCATAGACGACGCGAAGAAAAATCGCGTAACAAAAGCGAAGGCCGGGCAGTTTCCCGAAAACATTCCCTTAAAGAAAAAGATTTGCGAATTGCGCGATTTTGAAAAGAAAGTAAACGTGGGCGATTCCCTTGGAATTGAAGTGCTGGAAGGCGCGAGGTATGTCGATGTATGCGGCATTTCCAAAGGCAAGGGTTTTCAGGGCGTTGTAAAACGCTACAAGTTCGGCGGCGGGCGCAAGACCCACGGATCAAAATTCCACCGCGAACCGGGTTCGACGGGACAGAGTACGTATCCCGCGAAGACTTTTAAGAACGTAAAATTGCCCGGACGAATGGGACGGGAAAAAACTACTGTATTAAGCCTTAGAGTTGTAAAAACAGATCCTGAAAAACAGCTCATTATGGTTCGCGGCGCGGTTCCCGGCATTAATAAAGGGCTTGTGTTTGTCCGCTTTGCGGTAAAGAAGGGACGGTAAACATGAACTGTAAAGTGTTTTCAAAAGAAGGCAAAGAACTGCGAACCATTGCCTTAAACGACGATGTTTTTGGTCTTCCTGTAAACGAAGATTTAATTTGGTACGCGATTAATAACGAGCTTGCCAATAAGAGGCAAGGTAACGCCTGCACAAAGGGCCGCGCCGAAATTCACGGCTCAAACGCGAAACCGTATAAACAAAAGGGTACAGGCCGCGCCCGCAGAGGCGATAAAAAATCGCCCGTTCTTGTCGGCGGCGGAACGATGTTTGGCCCTAAGCCAAAAGATTTTTCATACGCGATACCGAAAAAAGCAAAAAGGCTCGCCCTAAAATCCATTCTTAGCTTAAAAGCGCAAAGCGACACATTAAAAATAATCGAAGATTTTTCAATTGATTCGGGCAAAACAAAAGATTTGGCAAAACTTCTCGATAATTTCGAGCCGGGGCTTCGCACGGTGTTGATCCTTAAAGACGACGATCCAAAAATTAAAAGAGCAGCCGCGAATATTCCCTGGGTTAAATACCTTTCCTATAACCGCTTGGAAGCGCATGAATTGTTTTATGGCCGCCAGGTGCTTATGTTGGAAACTGCCGCGAAAAACCTTAATGATTTTTACGGTGAAAAGGAGGCAGCCCTTTGATTCAATACGAAGATATTTTAATTGAACCTGTACTTTCAGAAAAAGCAAACCACCTTCGCGAAGAAGGAAAATATGTTTTTAAGGTAGCTCAGTCGGCTACAAAGCCGCAGATTAAGGAAGCGGTGAGCAAATTGTTCAATGTGCATCCTATTTCCTGCACCACAATGGTTGTCGGAGGCAAGCCCAAAAGGCAGCGCTACAAGAAAGGGTATACTTCAACTTGGAAGAAAGCGATTGTAAAGATTCCCAAAGATGAGAAGATTACTATCTTCGAGGGCGTATAAGGAAAAATTATGGGTATTAAGACATATAAACCAATAACACCGGGAATGAGGCAGTGGACAAGCTTGGATAATTCAGAGTTGACCAAGGGCGCAAAACCGGAAAGAACCCTGACAAAGGGACAGAAAGACAGAGCTGGACGCGATTCATTTGGGCGTATCAGCGTGCGCCACAAAGGCGGTGGACATAAACGCAAATACCGCGATATTGATTTTAAGCGGGATAAGATCGGCATTCCGGGAAAAGTCGCAACTCTTGAATACGATCCTAACCGCAGCGCGAACATCGCCCTTATCAATTACAAAGACGGCGAAAAACGCTACATTGTCGCCCCCAAAGATTTAAAAACAGGCGCGACAATTATCAGCGGCCCTGACGCTCCCATTGAGCCGGGCAACGCTCTTCCCCTTGAAAATATTCCGTTGGGATTTACCGTTTACAATATCGAATTAACGCTCGGCAAGGGCGGGCAGATGGCGCGTTCCGCCGGGACAGGAGCGCTTATTGCCGCAAAAGAAGGCGACTATGTTACGCTAAAACTGCCGTCTGGCGAAATGCGCATGGTGTTTAAAAAGTGTTATGCGACAATCGGCAGCGTTGGCAACGAAGACCACATGAATACGACATTGGGCAAGGCGGGACGCAAGCGCTGGCTGGGAGTTCGCCCTACGGTGCGTGGAATGTCCATGAACCCCGTAGATCATCCGCATGGCGGCGGTGAGGGCAGAAGCAAGGGTATTCATCCTGTTACTCCATGGGGACAGCCGACTAAGGGATATAAGACCCGCAAGAAACATAAGCCTTCTTCAAGGTTTATTGTCAGCAGGGGCAAGAAGAAGTAACATGAAACAATTTAATTATATGCGCGGCTGTAAAGCAGCGGGAGAAAGAGGTTAGGAAGGGAGTATGTCAAGATCCGTAAAGAAGGGCCCTTTTATAGAAAAGAGCCTGTATAAAAAGGTGTTGGAATTGAGCAAGTCCGGGGAAAGGAAAATGATTAAAACCTATTCCCGCTGTTCAACAATTATTCCCGAAATGGTAGGCGGAACAATTTCCGTTTACAACGGAAAAACATGGGTTCCCGTATATATTACGGAAAACCTTGTAGGCCATAAACTTGGCGAGTTCGCTCCCACACGGATTTTCCGCGGGCATTCGGGCTCTGACAAGAAAGCTGCGGCAAAATAGGCGGGGTTATGAAAGAAGAAAAAGGTTATAAAGCAATCAGCAAATTTCTTATCGGCTCCCCTTACAAGATCAGGCCTGTAGCCGACCTTGTCCGCAGAAGGACGTACCCTGAAGCTATTTCCATTTTGGAAAATATGCCTCATAAGGGCGCGAAACTGATTCGCAAGACGGTTAAATCCGCGGCTTCCAACGCGTTAGCGGATAACAAAAAACTTGACGAGGATATGCTTTATGTTAAAGAAATTTTTATTGATGACGGGCCGCGTCTTAAAAGGATTTGGTACCGGGGCAGGGGCAGAGCGGATATGCAGGTAAAGCGGATGTGTCACATAACTGTAGTGGTTGATGAAACTACAGCTTCACAGGGCGATGCGGCTAACGCGAAAAAAAGTACCGCGTCAAAAGGCGATAAACCTTCAAAAAAGGCGGCTAAATAATGGGACAAAAAGTTAACCCGACAGGGCTTAGAATCGGTATTAATAAAACTTGGGGTTCCCGCTGGTATGTCGATCCTAAAGAGTATGTTGACGCTCTTCATGAAGATTTATATCTGCGCAAGCTGATTATGGGCATGCCGGAAACCAAAGGCGCCGATATTGCCGAATTGGAAATTATCCGTCATCCGCAAAGAATTACTATTACAATCCATACCGCGCGTCCGGGCGTAATCATCGGCGTTAAGGGCGCGAATATCGAAAAAATTGGCAATGACTTACAGAAGAAAATAAACAAAAAAGTACAGATAAAAATTAAAGAAGTGCGCAATGCCGATAACAACGCGCAGATTGTCGCGCAGAATATCGCGCGGCAGCTTTTGGCGAGATCGTCTTTCAGGCGCACAATGAAGCAGGCGATTACAAACGCGATTAAAAAAGGCAACGCGCAGGGCGTAAAAGTGCGTCTTTCAGGACGGCTTGGCGGCGCGGAAATGTCCCGCACTGAAGAAGCGAAAGAGGGGCGCATCCCCCTTCATACTTTGAGGGCGGATATTGATTACGGTTTTGCCGAGGCGCATACCCCATTTGGTTCAATCGGCGTAAAGGTTTGGGTTTACAACGGCATGAAATACGGCAAAGAACAGAAAGAAGACGCAGGCGCTCTTGTCCGCAAACGGCGGGATAGGGCACCTGCCAGGAGTTAATATATGCAGAGTCCAAAACGTGTAAAGCGCCGGAAGGTGCAGCGGGGCAATATGCCCGGAAACGCCACAAGGTGTAACTCTGTCGTGTTTGGCGATTACGCTCTTGTCGCTTTGGACAGGATGTGGATAACCAATAGGCAGGTGGAAGCGGCGCGTATCGCCATTAACCGCCATGTGAAACGCGGCGGAAAAATGTGGATACGCATTTTCTGCGACAAGCCGTTTTCAAAGAAACCGGCTGAAACCCGCATGGGCAAAGGTAAAGGCGCTCCCGAATACTGGGTGGCGGTAGTAAAACCGGGAACCGTTATGTTTGAGCTGGGCGGCGGCATTAACCGCTCCCTTGCGGAAGAAGCGATGGCTTTAGCGGGATCAAAACTCCCGATTAAAACAAAATTTGTCGCTCGCGCTGACATGGAATTGGGAGCTTAGGAGAAAGGGATGAAAAATTCATTTAAAACATTGTCGTTTCCCGAACTCAGGGCCAAACGAGAAGAACTTAAAAAGAAGTACATGGAATTCCGTTTTAAAAATGTTATCGGCCATGTAGACAACCCTCTGCAAAAGCGCATAATGCGCCGGCAGATTGCAAGGCTTAACACGTTGATCCATGCGCATGAAATTGCGGAAAAGAAAGGCGCCAAAAGCGCCGCGGAGGCTAAATAATGTCAGAACTAACAACGGCAGCCTTAAGCGGCAAAAAAGAATTTATCGGAACTGTAAAGAGCAATAAGATGGATAAGACGATTGTAGTTTCAATCGAAACTCTGACCCTCCATCCTCTTTACAAAAAATACATCAAGAGGGCGAAAAAAGTAAAAGCCCATGACGAGAAAAACGAGGCTAAGGTCGGCGACCGCGTCCGCGTAATCGAATGCAGGCCTATGAGCAAAGAAAAATGCTGGAAGCTTGTAGAAATTATAGAGCGAGCCAAGTAGGGGAGACGGAATATGATTCAAGTAGAGAGCTTCCTGAATGTGGCTGATAATTCAGGCGCCAAGCTTGTCCAATGCATAAAAGTTTTGGGCGGCACAAAACGCAGGTATGCGGGAATTGGCGATATTGTTGTAGTGGCGGTAAAAGAAGCGCTGCCCACATCCGTAATAAAGAAGGGCACTGTGGAAAAAGCGGTTGTGGTGCGCACTCATAAAGAGTACCGCCGCCCCGACGGGACATATATCAGGTTTGATGATAACGCCTGCGTCATTATTGATGCCGCGTTAAATCCAAAGGGAAAACGCATCTTCGGGCCTGTGGCGCGGGAATTGAGGGAGAAAAGCGAATTTATGAAAATCGTTTCTCTTGCCCCAGAGGTTTTATAGGAGTAGGACATGGCTGAAGCATTACATAAATTTAAACTGAAAAAAGAAGATACTGTCCAGGTAATTGCCGGAAAAGACAGGGGAAAGCGCGGCAGGATTTTAAAGATACACCGCGATTCAGACAGGATCGTAGTTGAAGGCGTAAACATCGTTAAGAAAGCGATGAAAAAAAGAAAGCAGCAGGATCGCGGCGGGATAGCCGAAATTGAAGCGGCTATTCATTCGTCCAATTTGATGATTGTTTGCAAGAAATGCGGACCTACCCGCATCGGGTATAAAATGGACGGGAATAAAAAGGTCAGATTTTGCAAGAAATGCGGGGAGGTGTTGTAATGGATAAAAATTATGTGCCCCGGCTTAAAAAGATTTACAAGGAGCAGATCGCTCCCGAATTGTTTAAGGAATTTGAATACAGTTCCAATATGCAAATCCCCAAGCTTCAAAAAATTATTGTAAGCATGGGCGTAGGCGAAGCGTTGCAGAATAAAAAATTGTTAGACGCCGCTATTGATACGTTGACTCAAATTACGGGGCAGAAAGCGGTAAAGACAAAGGCGAAGAAAAGTATCGCTAACTTTAAAATCAGGGCAGGGCAAGAAATCGGAGCGAAGGTGACTCTTCGTGGGACGATGATGTACGAGTTTTTTGACAGGTTAGTGAACGTCGCTCTTCCGCGCGTTAAGGACTTCCATGGAATCAACCAGAACGCGTTTGACGGGCACGGAAATTATTCGCTTGGAATTCAAGAGCAGATTATTTTCCCGGAAATTGACTTTGATAAAATTGAAAAAGTAGCCGGGTTAAATGTAGTTATTGTAACATCAGCAAAAACAGATGCTGAAGCAAAAGCATTCCTTTCTAAATTTGGAATGCCTTTTAGGAAATAGGGGGTATAATGGCACGAAAAGCGATGATTATCAAGGCGCAGCGGACTCCAAAGTACAAAACAAGGAAAGTAAACCGTTGCAGGATCTGTGGAAGGCCGAGGGGCTTTTTACGGAAATATGAGATGTGCCGTCTTTGCTTTAGAAAACTCGCGAGCGAAGGGCTTATTCCCGGCGTTACAAAATCTAGCTGGTAGGAGATAAGGATGAGCGTATCAGATCCAGTTGCGGACATGCTGACAAAGATTAGAAATGCCGGCATGGCAGGACATGAAAAAGTAGATATTCCCACCTCCAGGCTTAAGCTTGAGATAGTCAAAATATTAAAGACCGAGGGGTATATTAAAAATTTCAAGAAGGCGAATCAGGAAGGAGCGAATGTTATCCGGGTTTTCCTTAAATACGATGACAATACCGCTCCGATTATTCACGGCATAGAAAAGGTGTCAAAACCCGGCCGCCGCGTATATATGGGATACCAAAATATGCCAAGGGTATTGAACGGATACGGAACCCTGATCGTTTCCACGTCGCAGGGTGTTACAACAGGCAAGAAAGCAGCCGAGAAAAAAGTCGGCGGCGAAGTTATCTGTACGGTGTGGTAAGAGGGGTTTATGTCGAGAATCGGAAAAATACCGGTTAAGGTTCCCGGTGGGGTGAAAGTTACTTTTCAAAACGAAGAGATGTTTGTAGAAGGCCCAAAGGGAAAACTTAAACAAAAATACAATCCTATAATCACTTTTGAAGACAAGGGCAAGGAAATTGTCGTTGGCAGAAAAGATGAGCAAAAACAGACAAAGGCGTATCACGGCCTTTATCGCAACCTTTTGAACAATATGGTAATCGGCGTATCAACTGGTTTTAACAAATCGCTTGTGGTAACCGGAGTCGGCTACAAAGCCGAAGTGCAGGGAAAACTCCTGTCTATGAGCCTTGGTTATTCAAACGACATTTATGTCGCCGTTCCCGACGGGCTTTCCGTTACGGCGGACGCAAGCGGGAAAATCACTATTACGGGAATTGACAAGCAGCGTGTTGGAGAATTTGCGGCGCAGATTCGCAAATTAAGAGGGCCTGAGCCGTACAAAGGCAAGGGCATCCGTTATGATAATGAAATTATCAAACGGAAAGTCGGCAAATCGGGCGTTAAGTAGGGTAAGGGTATGTTACAAAAAATGCTGGAGAAAGCCAGAAAGCGGCTTAGAAGAAAAATTCACATACGCAAAAGGGTGTGTGGCACCGCCGAGCGTCCGCGAATGACAGTTACAAAGAGCAACCGCCGTCTTTCTGTTCAAATAATTGACGACGACAAAGGTCACACCCTTGTCTCGGCTTCGTCTCTTGAAAAGGATTTGAAGGATATTAAGGCGACTGTCGCCGGAGCGGGGCAGTTAGGTGAAATAGTAGGCAAGCGCCTGTTGGAAAGAAACATCAAGACTGTTGTTTTTGATCGCAACGGGTATTTGTATCACGGAATTGTTAAGGCTTTGGCCGACGGAACCCGGAAAGCGGGAATAAGTTTCTAGGGGGAATAATGGCGAAAACAAAAGATATTATTGATGATTCAATGAGCGAAGACAATATCGAAGATAACAATACCGATTCTGCGGTTGATACTGATTCCGCCGAAACTGCGCCTGAGGGCCGTCATGAAGGCAGGGGAAGGCGCGGTCGCGGGCGCGACAGGGATCGCGGGGATCGCGAACCTGTAGAAAAAGAATTTATCGAGAAATTGGTAAAGCTTAACAGAACAGCCAAAGTAGTGAAGGGCGGACGGCGTTTCTCATTCTCCGCGCTTACCGTAATCGGCGACCGCAAGGGAAAAGTCGGCTATGGTTTTGGCAAAGCAAACGACGTATCGGAAGCTATCCGCAAAAGCATCGACAGGGCAAAGCGCAACATGATTCATTTGCCCGTGAAGAATGGGACAATTCCCCATGAAGTAAAAGGGTTTTTTAAATCATCTTATGTGCTGTTAAAACCCGCCCGCTCAGGAACTGGAATTATCGCAGGAGGTCCTGTCAGGGCGATTATGGAAGCTGGAGGAGTTACTGACGTGCTTTCAAAGTCTATAGGATCATCAAGTCAATATAACGTGGTCAAGGCAACATTTGATTGTATAAATAAAATGATGGATGCCAAGATGATTTCAAGAAACAGGGGCAAATCCCTGAATGAGCTGTGGGGGTAGCATGAAACAAGTTTCATGTTCGATTATAGTGTGCGGTTATCCAACCGCACGGGACAGAGGTTAGATATGGATAAAATAAAAGTCAGCCTTATACGCAGTACGATAGGCGCTCTGCCAAGACACCGCGCAACAGTCCGCTCTTTGGGGCTTCGAAAGATTGGCTCCAGTACCGTGCAGGAAAAGAGTCCGGCTGTTTTGGGAATGGTAAAAGCAGTCGCTCATTTAGTATCAGTAGAGGATGTTAAATAATGGCGCACGATTATGATTTACACGCTCCGGTAGGCGCGAACAAGAAAAAGAGAATAATTGGCCGAGGTCAAGGTTCCGGTCGTGGAACAACAGCCGGCAAGGGTAACAAAGGCCAGCAGGCGCGTTCCGGCGGCAAGACTTATGTCGGTTTTGAAGGCGGACAGATGCCTTTGTACAGGCGCCTTGCCCATAGAGGTTTTTCCAATTATCCGTTTAAACAGGAATGGCAGATTGTCAATCTTGGTGAGATTGAAAAGCGCTTTGATGCCGGTGAAACAGTAGAGCTTGCGTCCCTTCATAAAAAAGGGCTTGTTAAGGGCGTTGAACCAATCAAGATTTTGGCTAACGGCAATTTAACCAAAAAATTAAGTTTTAAGGTTGACGGCGTTTCTTCTTCGGCAAAAGGAAAAATTGAAAAAGCTGGCGGCGACGTTACGGTAATTCCCGCTCCAGAAAAAGCGCGCCCTAAAAACAAGAGTAAAAAAGCGAAAGCAGGTGGAAAGAAATAAATGGCTAATCCGATAATTGGAATGTTTAGAATAAAGGAACTTCGCGAGCGTATTCTCTTTACGATAGGAATGCTCTTGGTGTTCCGCGTTGGCGCCGTGTTCCCGATCCCCGGAATCAATGTAACTGCATTGTCCCGTTACTTTATGGATCAGGCGAATTCGGGAAATCCAATAGTAGACTATTTGGACTTCTTCGCCGGCGGCGCGTTCTCTAACTTCTCAGTATTCATGCTTGGCATCATGCCATACATTTCAATGTCGATTATCATGCAGTTATTGCTTATCGTCTTCCCAAGTTTAAAGAAAATATCGCAGGAAGAAGGCGGACGCAAAAAAATACAGCAATGGCAGCGTTACGGAACTGTTGTAGTCTGCCTTATCCAGTCTTACGCCGTTACGCAATACGCGCAGGCAATTTCCCGCAGCGTTAATAATCTTCTATTTATAGGCATGGGGTCGTTTACGTTAATCGCCATGCTGACTGTAACGACAGGAACCATGTTTCTTATGTGGATGGGTGAGCAGATAACAAAGCGCGGCCTCGGTAACGGAATATCACTTTTAATCTTTGCCGGTATCGTGGCGCGTCTTCCCCACGCGGTTTACGAGTTAATTGACATGATGAGGAAGGGGACTCTTAACCCGGTATTTGTCGTTATCGTTTTTGTAATGTTTATCGCCGTTGTCGCGCTTGTCGTTCTTGAACAGCAGGGGCAGAGAAAAATTCCCGTGAATTACGCGAAACGCGTCGTGGGCAGAAAAATGTACGGGGCGCAGAATACATATATTCCGTTTAAAATTAATCCTTCGGGAGTAATACCAGTCATCTTCGCATCTTCAATTTTGATGTTCCCGTTGCAAATCGCGCAGACTGTAGGCGGTAATGTGGCGTGGCTTGCGAGGGCGGCGCAATTGTTAAGCCCAAGGGGAACTCTTTACAATATACTGTATGTGCTTTTAATTATTTTCTTTGCCTATTTCTATACGCAGGTTTCGCTTAACCCCATAGAAATAGCCAAACAGATTCGGGAAAACGGAGGTTCCATTCCCGGGATTAGGTCGGAGAAGATCGAGGAGTATCTTACCAAAATCCTGAACCGCATTGTGCTTCCCGGTTCTTTATACCTTGCCCTGATAGCGGTCATTCCGACCTTTATCCAGTGGGCGTTTAAGTTTCCAACGTCAATTTCCTATTTGATGGGCGGCACATCGCTGTTGATTATGGTGGGCGTTGGTTTGGATACGATGAGCCAGCTTGAAGGATTGTTGAAAATGCACCATCATGAGGGGTTGGTCAAGCGCGGAAAACTGCGCGGACGGAACTTGTAAGTATTAAGGATTTAGGAGATTATAAGGAATGAAAGTTAGAACCAGCGTGAAGCCCATTTGCGACAAGTGCAAAGTCATTAAGCGCAATGGGATTGTTCGCATAATATGCCAAAATCCCAAGCATAAACAAAAACAGGGTTAAGGAAAGGAGAGTACATGGCGCGTCTTGTGGGAGTTGACCTCCCAAATAAACATGTGAATATCGCATTGACCTACATTTTCGGCATAGGCAGGCCAAGCGCGGATGCTATTGTCGCAAAGGCAAAGCTCGATCCTATGAGACTTATTAATGATCTGTCTCAGGAAGAATTAAACGAACTGAGAAACATCATTGAAAGCGATTATAAAGTTGAGGGCCGTTTACGCACCGAAGTAGCGTTAAATATTAAACGGCTGATGGATATTGGCTGTTACCGGGGACTGCGGCACCGTAAAGGACTGCCGCTTCGCGGTCAACGCACAAGGACAAACGCCCGTACTCGCAAGGGTAAAAAGAAAACCGTTGCCGGTAAGAAGAAATAGTTTTTGGAGGAATAAGTGGCTGCTGCTGCAAAAAAGAAGAAAGAGAAAAAGTCAGTATATGAAGGTAATGTCTACATTCAGGCGACCTTCAACAATACTATTGTTACGATTACCGATCTGATGGGAAACACAGTTTCTTGGGCATCATCGGGGATGTTGCAATTCAGGGGCGCGAAAAAATCGACTCCCTTTGCTGCCCAGTCGGTAACAGAGACCGCCGCTCAAAAAGCGTTACAGGCGGGGTTAAGGGAAGTGCATGTGTTTATTAAGGGGCCGGGCATTGGCAGGGAATCGGCTATCCGGCAGCTTGGTGTAATGGGCATCAAGGTAAAATCAATCAGCGACGTTACTCCGATACCGCATAACGGCTGTAGGCCAAGAAAGACCAGACGTATATAAGTCGCAATGCGGTAAACCGCAGCGATAAATTAGGAGAGGAAGTATGGCAAGATATACCGGCCCTGTTTGCAGAATGTGCCGTGTAGAACAGAAAAAATTGATGCTCAAGGGGAACCGCTGTAAGAGCGATAAATGCCCGATGAATAAAAAGAGGGCAGCCCCCGGAAAGGATCCAAAATCCCGCCCCGGCAAAAGGTCAGATTACGGCGTTCAGTTGCGCGAAAAGCAGAAGCTTAAAAGAATTTACGGAATGGTTGAAAGCCAGTTCCGTCTTTTCTTTGAACGCGCGCAAAGAATGCCAGGCATAACGGGTGAAAACCTTTTTGTATTGCTGGAAAGGCGGCTTGATAATGTCGTTTACCGTCTGCGTTTTGCCTCATCCAGAAGCCAGGCTCGTCAGCTTGTTTTGCATGGGCATATACTGGTAAACGGAAAAAAAATTACGGTTCCTTCCTACATTGTAAAACCTGAAAATGAAATCAGCGTTGCGGAAGGAAGCAAGAGCATGACGGTTATTAAGGACGCGTTAAGGGAATTCGGCAAATCGGGCGTGATGCCCTGGCTCAGTCTTGATCCTGACGCGATGAAAGGAAAGTTCCTTGCTTCTCCAAGAAGAAGCGATGTT
This sequence comes from Treponema sp. R80B11-R83G3, assembly GCF_054786115.1. Classification (NCBI taxonomy): domain Bacteria; kingdom Pseudomonadati; phylum Spirochaetota; class Spirochaetia; order Treponematales; family Treponemataceae; genus Treponema; species Treponema sp. R80B11-R83G3. The sequence goes on from NZ_BDHF01000015.1 coordinate 29,055, forward strand.
ACAGATTTAGGCGACATTAAGGAACAGATGATTATCGAATTATATTCTAAGTAAGGAGTACTCATGGCCCGTAAGAACCTTATGGCAGGATTCAAGCGCCCTAAAAGCTTTACATTTGAGCATGGCGAGCTTAGTCAGAACTATGGAATGTTTATTGCCTCTCCGTTTGAGCCGGGTTTTGGCACGACGGTTGGCAACACTTTACGCAGAGTTCTCCTTTCATCAATACAGGGGTACGCGATCACCGCCGTAAAAATAGAATCAATTGACGCTAACGGAACTACACATAACGTATCCAGTGAATTTGAAACAATTCCAAACATTGTGGAAGACACTCTTGAGGTGATAAATAACCTGAAGCAAATTCGCCTTAGGCTGCCCCAAGACGCGGAGCAGGACGTTCTGCTTTATGAATGGACAGGCAGGCATGATATAAAGAGCGACGACTTTGCCCGACCGGGGCAGGTAGACGTGCTTTCATCAGGCCAGCATATAATGACTTTGATGGACAACGCGAATATCAGGTTTGAGATTCAAATTGATCTTGGGCGCGGATATGTTCCGTCTGAAGTAAACGAGCGCTACATCGAAGTTATAAATACAATTCCCGTAGACGCAATTTTTTCTCCTGTAAGAAAAGTAAAATTCAACGTTGAATCCACGCGGGTAGGGCAGCGCAACGATTATGACAAATTAGTTCTTGAAATATGGACTGACGGAACCGTAAAACCTGAAGACGCGCTAGCCGAGGCGGCAAAGATTGCCAAGGATCATTTTTCCGTTTTTATTAATTTTGACGAGAACAACATCGGTCTTGATGATGATCTTGACGATGAAAATGATCATATTAGAAAAGTTCTTAATACTCCTGTAGAGGAGTTGGAACTTTCGGTTCGTTCTTCAAATTGTTTGAAGAACGCGAATATTAAAACAATAGGGGAACTTACGCGTAAAACAGAGGATGATATTGCCAGAACGCGCAATTTTGGCAAGAAGTCGCTTCAGGAAATCAAGGAAAAACTTAAAGAATGGAACTTGAGCCTTGGGATTACCGATTTGAACGTCCTGAAGAACGCGCGTATGGAGCCCAAAAAGGATACGGAAGATGAAGCATAAAAGAGGATTTAACCCCCTGCAGAGAATGGCGTCTCACCGAAAAGCGTTGCACCGCAATATGGTGACTTCTCTTTTTAAGCAGGAACGGATCAGGACTACAAAGGCAAAAGCTCTTGAAGTTCGCAGAACGGCGGAAAAGATGATTACCCGCGCCAAACTCGATACGATTCATAACAGACGGATTGTTTCAAGCCGTTTGTATAACGAGGGTATTGTCGCAAAACTTTTTACGGTTATCGCACCCAGAATGAAAGACCGCAACGGCGGGTACACCCGTATTATCAAACTTGGAGAGCGCAAAGGCGACGCAGCCGAAGTTGTAATTCTGGAGCTTGTTGATTATAAGTTGGATACCAGCGAGAAAAAGAAGGGGAAAAAAGGCGAAGAAAAGTCCGCCGCCAAGAGCGACAAGCCGGCTAAAGAGAAAAAGCCTAGAGACGGCAAGAAGGGGAAATAAATGGCAAAACCACATAGAGGTCAAAGTCTTAGGGAATTATACGCGCGAGGCCGCGGAGAGTGTCCGATTTGTAAAAGAAAAAATGTTAAAGTACTCTACGAACAGGAATCCGGCGGCAAGAAGTTTAAAATATGCAAAACTTGCAAAGCCGCTGTAAAAAACGGGACAAAGAAACTGCCTGCCGTTGAAACTGCGGGTGAGAGCGTTACGGCGTAGATTTATTCGGGAAGAGTTCACACGAAGTAATTATTGGATTTCTTTAACTGCTTCTTTTATGGATTCAAGATGTTCTTGAATTTTTGGCAGATGCCTACAAATAATTTCTATTGGTTTCTTATTATTTTGGACGGCGTGATTAGCAAGAAATTCAACAGATGTATTTAATGAAACCGCTATACGTATTGCCTCGTTTACACGTGGATATATACCCTTCGAGATCCACCCTTGAAAAGTATTAAAACTGATACCGGAATTTTTTGCTACCCATTCTTGGGTGGTATTCTGCGTCTTTATCTCTTTTTTGACGTTTTTCCAAAAAATTGAAGCGTCATCATTCATACTCAAGTTATATTATAGAAGGAAAAACAATAAAAAATGTCTAAATAGACAGAAAAAGCCTTGACAAAACAGTCTGAATAGATATATATTACAAATAATATGTCTATATAGATATATACGATGTCTTTGTTTGAAGACTGAAATAAAAACTGCGGGAAAGACCGCAAAGGAGCTATTTTTATGAAGAAGAAATTTGCGTTAGTTCTTATTATGGTCATGCTGGTCAATATGATTGCTTGGGCAGATACCAGTACTGAAAAAGAAAAAAAAGAAGAAGAAGAGACTTTGGGTGCTTTAGTAGTTATAGGAGTAGTTGTTGTAGCTGCATTACTGGTTACGGGTATTTTCGCATTATTATCTGAAGCTGATGCCCCTGATGATGGGATTAAATTAACTTCAATGGAGACTGCTTTCGCGCCGGAAACATTGTCCGGTTCTTTTATGAAATTGTTGCAGCATGTCGAGTTTGGTCAAAAACAAAACGGCGACATATATGCAGGATTCCGTTTTCAATATTAATGTGAATACGTTTTATATAAGTTATTCGTAAAAATCCGCAATGATGCAAAACTACGAAGGAAAGATTAAATGAAAAAGAAAATGGCGTTATTTCTTGTTATGGTTATGCTGGTCAATATGATTGCTTGGGCAGATACTAGTACTGAAAAAAAAGAAGAAGATGAAGGCGTCTTAGGAACGGTTTTAGTTATTCTCGCCCTCGTTGGCTTAGTCACCGTATTAATCGTTTCTGTGGCTGAAGCCGATGCCCCTGACGACGGGGTTAAATTAGCTTCAATGGAGACTGTTTCCGCACCAGAAAAATCGTTTGGTTCTTTTATAAAATTACTGCAGCATGTCGAGTTTGGCCAAAAACAGAATGGCGATATATATGCGGGATTCCGTTTTCAATTTTAGGGTACTGGAAGCGCATAAAGATTTCGGATTTATTCTTTAAAAGGATCACTTTTAATAATTGGAGCGTTTAATCTATCCGTTACTCCATTAAAAAATTCAAACGAAAGGCCTTTTTCAAAGTTTTTAAGGGCGTGGGCGTTTAACAGTTCTTCAGTGTATGAGTACAAAGGATATATTTTTGTGTTTTTATAACTCCTGTCAAAATGGGTGATAACGGGAATTATTCCGTAATTTTCTATGGAGAGTTCTACTGTCGATTTTTTTACGAAAGTAAGGGAAATCATTCCGCCGATTATTCTTTCCCTTTCTCTTTGGTGAGAGGCAAAATTACCAAGCGAGTAATAGCAAATAGTTTCTTTCCGAATTTAATAGCTGTTGCCAGCCCGATAGCGTCGCCAAGAGGAATGGCGTATTGGGCTTTCAATCGGGAAGTTTCAGAAAAAATCGTATTGTCAATAAAGTCAATCAAATTAATAGGCATTTTGTAAATTTCATCAAGAATAACATCGGATTTTCCCTTTCCAAAAACACGGCAGAAAAGGTAATAAACTTCAATCAAATTGATGGAGTGCATATAGATTTCGGCTTGCCCTGCCAGAGCCTCATCAAGCAAGACTCTAATTTTATCAAGCCCTTTTTCCTTTTTGTACAAGGCAATAAGAGAGCAAGCGTCCAAAACGTATGTCAATTATCTTCTCCAAATAAACGCCGGTACTTGGCTTCCTCAAGCTCATTGTCTTCCCGGCGCGTTTCTAGAAAGCTGTCCACTGAAACGGGCGCGTCTTTACAAATTTCCCATATCTTTTCTAAAGAGGCTTTAAGCTCTTCAGGCGTTTTTATTTTTGGAGACCAGACAAGTTCAAAACGGGCAACCGCCTTTGTCGGTACTTCGCGGGGAACGTCAATTATCAACCGCCGGTTTTCCAGTATTTCTACAGTTTGTGTAATAGTCATAGAGTAAATATAACATGAAAAGGAGTAAAAATCAACAACCAATGAAAAAGTATCACGCATGACATACAAAAGTACCTGATCTTATCGTGAAGTCCACGCATAGCCTTCGGACAAAAATTCCTTCTTTCCCTCCTTCATGATCTTTGTCCCTTTGTGTTCTTAGTGTGAAATTTTTCTAATTATTCTTTAAAAGGATCACTTTTAATAATTGGAGCGTTTAATCTGTCCGTTACTCCTTTAAAAAATTCAAACGAAAGGCCTTTTTCAAAGTTTTTAAGGGCGTGGGCGTTTAACAGTTCCTCCGTATATGAATATAACGGGTATATTTTTGTGTTTTTATAACTCCTGTCAAAATGGGTTATAACGGGAATTATTCCGTAGTTTTCTATGGAGAGTTCTCCTGTTGATTTTTTTACGAAAGTCAGGGAAATCATTCCTCCGATTATTCGTTCCCTTTCTCTTTGGTGGGATGCGAAATTACCGAGCGAGTAATAGCAAATAGTTTCTTTTCCGTCTGGACGGGGCAGTTTATCCATGCGCTGAAGGACGTGCGGATGATGTCCGACGATGAGGTCTACATTTAGTTGGGAAAGAAAGGCGGCAAGGTCAGTTTGGGTTTTATTCGGCTGGAGCATGTATTCGTCGCCCCAGTGCATGGAGACGATTAAAAAGTCACATAACGGACGCAGGGAGGTTATTTCTTCTTCCATTTTTTTTCTTTCAATCAGGGAGACAAGGTTTGGATTGTCTTTGGGGAGCGTATTGCCGTTAAGGCCGTAAGTATAGGATAAAAATCCAAGGGTTATATTGTTTTTTGTTATAATACGGGCGCTTTGCCCTTCTTTACGCGCTCCGATTACGGTAAATTCCGTAATTGTATCAAGATAATCAAGAGTGGATTTAAGGCCTGCCGCCCCTTTATCCATCGCGTGATTATTCGCTAGATTTATAATGTCAAAGCCGGTATCCAAATGCGTTTTTGCAAGCGACTGAGGAGTATTAAAAGCGGGGTATCCCGAATAACCGAAGCTCTCGCCAGCCATAACCGTTTCCTGATTTATAAACGCGAGGTCTGCGTTTTGGACTATGCTTTTAATTTCGGTATAAATTGGCGAGAAATCATAAACCCCTTTTGTTAAATGCGAATTAATTAACGATTCATGAAACAAATTGTCGCCCGCCGCGATGAATGTAAGGCTGTAAATTACGGGTTCTTCTTTTTTGGGAATCACAGAAGCAAGGTCTTTTTCTTTATCTTTTTTGGGAACTTCGGAAACAGAATCTTTTTCCTCTTTTTTTGGGGGGACTACGGAAACTAAGTCTTTATCCTCGCCTTTATCGGTTACTATTTGAACGGTATCTTTATCCTGTACGCCTGGTTTAGTTTGACATGATAAAATAAAAAATAATAAACAAAAAATAATAAATATTTTATTTTTCAAATCTGCCTCCGATAACCCTGTTTGCCCCGCTAAGGTCTTTGTATAATTGTATATCTAAAAATCCTTTTTTTTCAAGTAAATCTTTTATCTTATCCATTTGTCTGGGATCGGCTTCCAAGAGCAGAAAGCCTTTTTTTTGCAAATAATCGGGGGCTTTTTCTATTATACGCTCTATTATTTCCAGTCCTGAAATTCCGCCGTCAAGGGCGATGAGCGGTTCATTTTGCACTTCTGCGGATAGGGTTTTTATTTCTTCCGATGGAATGTATGGCGGGTTTGAGACAATTAGGGAATAGGTTGTTGGTTGGGAACCGGAAAGCGCGTCGTATAAATCGCCCTGGAAAAAATTTATTGAACTGTTGCCAAGGAGTTTTTCCGCGTTGCGAATTGCGGTGTTCAATGCGTTAGGTGAAATATCAGCCGCTGTAATTTCACAGGCGGGCATTTCGTTTTTTAAGGAAATCGCGACCGCCCCGCTTCCTGTGCAGAGGTCTAATATGCTGACAATAGAGCCATGCTCAGCGCTTTTTTGAATAATATCTATCGCTGTTTCTACAAGGGTTTCGGTTTCAGGTCTAGGAACAAGTACGGATGTGTTTACTTCAAACTCTAACTCTCTAAATTCTTTTTTACCGATGATATAGGCGGCACATTCGCCGTTTGCCCTTCTTTCTATAAGAGCGCAAAATTCCGCGCACTTTTTTTCTGAAAGACGGTCTGTTCCTTTTGCGATAAGTTTGGTGCGGTTTGTATTTAGTATGTGCGCTAGCAATAAAGAAGCGTCAAGTCCCGGGGTTTTTATACCGGCATATTTTAAGTCAGCGCCTCCCTGCGCCAGAGCTTCACGGATTAACATATTTCTATTCGCCGTCTGCGGAATCTGACGCGCTGCTTTGCAAAAGTTCTTCCTTTGCTGAAAGTTTCAGCGCGTCAAAAAGCTCGGACGTATCGCCCTGCATGATAAGATCAAGTTTATAAAGAGTAAGGTTGATGCGGTGATCCGTTAGGCGATTCTGTGGAAAATTGTAAGTTCTGATTCTCTGAGAGCGGTCGCCCGATCCTACCTGGCTCTTTCTTGCCTCCGCCCTTTGCGCGGCGGCTTTTTCTTCTTCCATCTCGTAAATGCGCGCCCTAAGTATGCGCATAGCCTTTGCTTTGTTTTTTATCTGGCTCTTCTCGTCCTGGCAGTGTACCGTAACTCCTGTCGGCAGGTGCGTTATGCGCACTGCGGAATCCGTAGTGTTTACGCACTGGCCGCCCGGGCCGCCCGCGCGCATTACGTCAATGCGGAGGTCTTCAGGCTTTATGTCAATCTCGGTCTCGTCTGCTTCCGGCAAGACTGCCACCGTAACCGCGGAAGTGTGTATCCTGCCCGAAGCCTCAGTCGCCGGAACCCTCTGTACCCTGTGAACTCCCGACTCATAACGGAGATTTTCGTACACGTTGTTTCCGCTGATTGAAAAAACAATTTCTTTTATGCCGCCAAGCTCCGTGTCGTTTGAGTTCATTACCTCGAACTTCCAGCCCTTTGATTCGGCAAAACGGGAATACATACGGTAAAGGTCGGAGGCAAAAAGCGCCGCTTCTTCACCGCCTGTTCCCGCCCTTATTTCCATAATGATGTTTTTCTCGTCCAACGGATCTTTTGGAATAAGGAGGACTTTTAGTTTTTCACTTTCCGCCTCAAACTTGCTTTCCAGATTTTTAAGCTCCTCTCGCGCAAGCTCCTTCATTTCATGATCTTTTTCTTCCTGAATAAGAGTTTTAGTATCATTGATTTGCTTTTCCAAATCCTCAATGTTGTTATGCAACTGTGAAATTTCGCTTAAGCGGGAGTGCTCCTTCATTACGTCGCGGTAACGGTTCTGATCTTTTACCAGCGAAGGATCCTGGATAAGTTGGGTTAATTCGTCGTGTCTTTTAAGCAGTGACGCCAGCCGCTCGTTCATGGCTTAGCTTATCAAAAATTTATGTTTAGGGCAAGTTAATAATTATTCCAGTGTACCGCCCAATATATACAACGGAATGTTGCATTTGTGATTTTATCTTTTAAAAAGCAAAGGTGCAGGGTATTATGTTAAAAATTAATAATTTACTGATTATTTCTTTATAATTTCCAAATATTTGCCAAAGAGGTTTTATAATACGTTACGACAGTACACTAGTGTACATATCTTTATTTTATGATATAATAACACTTGAGGGGAAATTGGAAAAAATTTATCAGCTTATAATAAACTGGTTTCAAAAACTGTCCGCAGGGCAGAAGAGCCGGCTTGCGATTATTTGCACGGTTGTTTTTGCCGCTGTGCTGACATTATCTGTATTTATTTCGTTAAAAACGCACGGTGGGGAAAAAAAAGAAAAAGAAACCAAACCTCAAGAATCTGTTGTTTCCGTTCCCATTCCCCCAGAAGAGCTGTTTTTGCCGGATGAGCCTGATTATGTTCCTGGGGTGCTTTTGGAGCGGGATAAACGGGCAAACTGGACTGATGAAGACGCTTCCGAGTATTGGCAGGACCCACTTAAATATGGCGAAGAACAGTGGCGTGAAAAAATTGAAACCTCTATTGATGAATTTATGGAGCAGGTTCCATGAAAAAAATTAACTTGATTTTTTTAATTGTATTATTCGTTTTTTTATTTTCTTGCGCTGGAAAGCCGAAAGTAAAGACTGCGGAAAACAATGAACAGGCAAAAGAAAATGTTGTTGAACAGGCGGAAAAACCGACGGAAAAACCGGCGGAAAAAACTGATGAATCAGCCGTTGATAAGCAAGCGCCTGTTGATTTGGCGGCTGACGCTACGGAAAAATCTGCGGATACGCCGACTGAAGCGTCAGCGGAAGAACCGATGGAAAAATCTGTGGATGTATCGACTGATGTGTCGGCGGAAAAACCTGCGGAAGAGCCGCTTAATGAGGAAATAACACAAGCCGATTCCGGCAAGGAACTTATTGCAGACGCGGCATCGTCGTCTAAAAAGATTGAACCTGACGCGGCGCAGGAACCTGCGGCTAAAACGCCCTCTGTTTCATCCGCGCCGTCTTCACAGACACAGGCTCAGTCACAAGCGCAACCTCAGACACAGACGAGGCCGCAGTCACAGACGCAACCACAGACGCAGGCTCAAACGCAAACACAGGCGCAACCGCAGTCACAGACGCAACCACAGTCACAGACGCAACCACAGACTCAGACGCAAACACAGACGCAACCGCAGACTCAGACGCAACCACAGTCACAAACACAACAACAGACACAGACGCAACCGTCGGTCGAAGAAAAAACAGGCTCATCTGAAACCGCTTCTTCCGATGATGATTCTCAAAATAAAAAAGAGCCTTCCCCTTCCATAACAAGCGGCAATTCCGCTCCCGCCACAAGAATTGAGTCTCTGACTCAAATGGGAATTATGCCGCAAGATAAAGAAATTATTTTTTCGCGGATTGTACGCGCGACAGTTGGGCAAATAGTTGAGATTCCCTTCCGAGGAAACGGATGGGTCTATCTTGGGGAACTTACCTCGCAGCGCGGAATAGTTTATTCTTCGCGGCGCAACGATTCTGATGGGCAGAGTTTTATTTTTACGCTGGAGGAACCGGGAACTTATGCTTTAAAATTTTACCGGCAGGATTTTATCAGAGACTATATAATAAATGATCATGTGCAGGTAGTTGCGGGGGAAGCCCCTTCCGCCGGAGCCGGCTGGTTTAATCCGCCTGTAGAGCGCGATAGGGTAGTGGCTCAACCGCGCTGGCCGTCTCTTGTTGAAGAAACGCAGATTCGTAATGGCACAAGACCAGCCTCTGAACCTGTTGTTACAACTGCAGCCGCCTCAGCTAAAGAGACTGCGCCCCAACAAAAGGCCGTTTCCGATCAGGAAACAAAAACTCCGCAGAGAACTGCTCCTGTGAGGGAAACAAATCCTACGGATAAAAATCCCTCGCAAAACACTCCGTCTTCTTCCGCAGTAAGCGGACAGACTTCGCAGTCAGGACAGACTTCGCAGTCAGGACAGACTTCGCAGTCAGGACAGACTTCGCAGTCAGGACAGACTTCGCAATCAGGACAGACTACACAGTCAGGACAGACTGCCGCTACTGCGCAAACTACACAGCCTGCTACAACAACAACAGCGGAACAGCGCGGCAGTGATTCCACACAAAAACCTGAAAAATTAGCGCCTGATGTTTTATTGCAAAAAGCGAAGGAATCGTTTGATGGGGGAAATGTTGCGGCGGCAATAGCGTTACTCGAACAATTTATGGCGGATTATCCCGGTGGAAGCGATGATGTTTATTGGCGGTTAGGGCAGTACTACGAAGCCAATAGCCCGAGCAGGAATATTCTTAGTTCTTTGGATTATTACCGCCGCCTTGTGAATGAGTATCCTCAGAGCGGGCGCTTTAATGACGCAAGACGAAGAATAGCGTATTTGGAAAGGTACTATATTAATATTCAGTAACGGTTAAATTCTCAATCTTTCCAAATGGTGATACGCGGCGCTGCGCAATTGTTTTACGCTCTGATCTTTAAGATAGTCGTCAAAAGTCATCATGCGGTCGATATAGCGGTCGGTATTTTCTTCCTGAGGAAGAATTTCGATAATCCGGGTCGCGATTGAATTGATAAATTCGTGATCGTGAGAATTAAAAAGTATAACGCCGGGGAATGAGGTAAGCCCGTCATTGAGGGCGGTTATCGCTTCAAGATCAAGGTGGTTTGTCGGCTCATCAAGGATTAAAACATTCGCGCCGGACAACATCATCTTGGAGAGCATACAACGCACTTTTTCGCCGCCTGAAAGGACGTTTACGGGCTTGAGGGCTTCTTCCCCCGAAAAGAGCATACGGCCTAAGAAACTGCGGACATAAGTTTCGTCCTGATCGGGGGAATACTGCCGTAACCAATCGGTAATTGATAAATTAGAACTGAAAAAAGAAGAGTTGTCTTTTGGAAAATAGGAAAAAGAAGTGGTCTGCCCCCACGTGTAATCGCCGCTTTCCGCCTTTTTAACGCCTGAAATAATGTCAAATAACGCTGATTTGGAGGAGTGTTCAAGGCCGACAAACGCTATTTTATCGTTTTTATTTACCGTTAGCGAAAAATCTTTTAAAAGAGCCGTCCCCTCAAAAGAAAAATTTAATTTTTCCGCGCGCAGGACATTATTGCCAATTTCACGATCCGGCTTAAAACCGGCATAAGGAAATTTTCGGCTTGTTACGGGAACATTTTCAAGGTCAAGTTTTTCCAGTACTTTTTTTCTGCTTGTCGCCTGTCTGCTTTTGCTCGCGTTAGATGCAAACCTCTGAATAAACTCCTTTAATTCCTTTGCTTTGTCTTCCCGTTTTTTTAACTGATCCCGCGCCTGTCTCTGCAATATCTGGCTCATCTGATACCAGAAATCGTAATTGCCGGAATATGGGGTAATTTTGCCAAAATCAATGTCGCATACGTTAGTGCAAACCGCGTTTAAAAAGTGACGGTCATGCGAGACGACAATTACCGTGTTGGGAAAGTCAATTAAAAAATCCTCAAGCCACGAGATTGATTCCAAGTCCAGGCCGTTTGTCGGCTCGTCAAGGAGCAGTATGTCGGGGTTGCCGAAAAGCGCCTGCGCCAGAAGGACGCGCACTTTTTTTGATTCGTCAAGCTCAGCCATGAGGCGGCTGTGATCTTCCTCGTCAAGGCCGAGGCCGGAAAGAAGCTGGCCAGCCTGCGCTTCAGCTTCCCAGCCGCCTAAGTCCGCGAATTCAGCCTCAAGCTCGCTGGCGCGAAGACCGTCTTCTTCGGTAAAATCTTCTTTCGCGTAGATTGCTTCGCGTTCTTTTTGCACTTTGTAGAGTTTCGGGTAACCCATGATTACAGTTTCAAGCGCCTGATACTCTTCAAAAGCGAAGTGATCCTGCTTTAAAACAGCGATACGCTGGTTTTTTGAAACCGATACCTCTCCCTTGTCATGCTCTATCTCGCCTGAGAGAATTTTCAGGAAAGTTGATTTGCCCGCCCCGTTGGCGCCTATTATCCCGTAACAGTTGCCGGGAGTGAATTTTAAATTTACGTCTTTGAAAAGCGTCCGCTCTCCGAAGATTAGGCTTAAATCAGTAACAGTTATCATTTTTTCTTAAATAGTCCTATAAGTTTTGATATTAATCCTTTTTTAACTGGAGCAGTTTTAACGCTCGTCGTTTCAACGGCAGCCGTTTCAACGTTAGCTGTTTTATCGCTTGTCGTTTCAACGGCAGCAGTTTTACCTTCCGCAGTTTTTGCGTTAGCTGTTTTATCGGTAGCAGATTTTCCCGCGTATTTCTTTTTATACAATGCCATTCGCTCTTCCATAGAAAGACGCGAAAGGTCCTGTTCTTCATTTTGAGGTTTAACAGGTTTCTTTTTATATTCAGTTTCAGAAGGACTCTTGCTTTT
>NZ_BDHF01000016.1:0-28003 GCF_054786115.1 Treponema sp. R80B11-R83G3
CCCCCATTCTCTAGCAGCCAAAAAAACAGAGAAACATCACTTTTTCAACACAACATTCTCACTATCCTTTGGAGAACGCCTTATTGTAAGGCTTTTTCATATATCAATAATAGAAAGGAGTATTTATTATGAAAAACGCACTTAATTGGAAAACTATCCTGCGGATAGTCGGCACGTACAGCCGAAGGCTGTACGCTATCGCACTTGCGGCGGTAATCGTATTCGGGATAGCGGCCTGTGGAGACGACTCAGGCGGCGGAGGCAGCAGCGGCGGTGGCGGTGGCGTTAAGGAAATTACCAGCCCAACCGGCATTGTCATGGTGCGAATCCCAGGCGGGACTTTCCAGATGGGCAAAGAACTGGGAACCGACGGGGGATATGAAGGATTCGAGGCAACGCTGACCGGCTTTTACATAGGCAAGTACGAGCTAACGCAGAAACAATGGCAGGATGTAATGGGGTCGTTACCGAACTTTAACGGCTCATTTGGCGGGGGTGATAATTATCCGGTATACTATGTTAATTGGTATGACACTTTGATATTCTGCAACAAGCTGAGCGTATTGGAAGGGTTAACCCCCGCGTACCGCATTAACGGCAGTACCGATCCTGACACATGGGGAAAAGTGCCGACACAAAGTGACTTTATAAATGACAATCCGAACTATACGACATGGAACGCGGTAGAAATAGTTGCCAATTCAACGGGCTACCGCCTGCCAACCGGGGCGCAGTGGGAATACGCGGCAAAGGGGGGCAGCGGAACGCCGGGGAACTTCACCTACGCGGGGAGCAATACGCCGGACGATGTGGCGTGGTATAAAGACAACAGCGAGCTCGGGAGCGCAAATTATTATTCCGACACTGGAATCAGAGATTATCATGAAGTAGGGAAGAAGGCGCCCAACGCATTAGGTTTGTACGACATGAGCGGGAACGTGGAGGAGTGGTGCTGGGACTGGAGTGGCGGCTACCCGAGCGACGAAGCGCAGATTGACCCGGCCGGGCCGCCGCATGGATCTGTGCGCGTAAAACGCGGCGGGTGTACTAGCCACGAAGCGAGATTTATCACATCGACATCCGGGTCTGGAAAAATTCCGTACTCAAAATTTACCGGATACTTAGATGACTTACGCGTTGCTACCTCCTTCTACGGCTTCCGGGTGGCACGTCCTGACCCAACAAGCGGCCCGGTTACCCCACCGACCATCCCCGTTACCCTCATCAGCGTAAGCGCCAACGGTTCTTCAACGCAGAACACCACGGCTTTGACCTTGACTTTTGACAAAGAGATAAGAGGGCTTTCCGCAGACCACATCACCGTAAGCGGCGTGCCGGGGTTGACCAAAGGCTTGAGCGGCTCAAACCCCTACACCCTGACTATCAGCGGCTTTACTTCAAGCGGGACTGTGACAGTTACGGTCGCAAGAACGGGCTATACCTACCACAGCTATATCGTCAGCGGTTCGCCCAAGACGGCGGCTATATATTTCACAGATAGCATAAGCACCTCCGGCATTTACATGGTCTCAATCCCCGCCAGAAGCTTTACGATGGGTCAAACAGATATTTCCCCCCCGGAACATTCGGTAACGCTGAGCGCTTTTTTTATTAGCAAGTATCTGGTAACGCAGGAACAGTACCAGTTAGTAATGGGGACAAACCCCAGCAGTTTTAGCTCCAGCCCGCAAGCAGGTGAAACTCAAGGTAAACGTCCGGTGGAGATGGTAAGCTGGTATGACGCTTTGGTATTCTGCAATAAATTGAGCGCAATGGACGGATTAAGTCCCGCGTACAGCATTAGCGGCAGTACCGATCCGGCAGCCTGGGGGAGCGTACCCACCAGCAGTAACGCGACATGGAACGCAGTAGAGATAGTAGCCGGTTCCACTGGATACCGATTACCGACCGAGGCGCAGTGGGAATGCGCGTGCCGAGCGGGGACAACAACCGTATATAACACCGGGGATACGATAAGCGATGATACCGGGTGGTATACCAGTAACAGCGGGAGAAAGACACATGAGGTGGGATTAAAGCCCGCCAATGCGTGGGGACTGTATGACATGCACGGGAATGTGTGGGAGTGGTGCTGGGACTGGTATAGCGATAGTTATTATTCAAGTAGTCCAACTAATGATCCAATGGGTGCGTCATCCGGGGATTACGGGACTTACCGCGTGATGCGCGGCGGGAGCTATATCGATTCGGCCGATGCCCTGCGTTCCGCGTACCGGGTCTACCGCAACCCGTACGCCCATGTCAACGACCTCGGTTTCCGCCTCATTCGCCCCTGGTAGCGCAAAGGTAACTGTAACAGTAAACGCAACTGTACCTGATACCACTTTTTGGTAGTGTCGCTGAGAAATTGGCGGCACTATCTGTAGCAGTAATGCAAAGGTGATAATCACCTTTTTAATAATCCGCTCGTATGAGCAGATAACAAAGAACAGTCAAGGAGAAAATCATGGCTATTATTAACGATGTAAAAGAAGTCCTACACCGTATCAGGGTAAAACTCTACCCAAACTATCTGCCGCACGTCGAAGGAACGTACTTGGCAAGAACCGTCAGCGAAGCCTAACGAAAGAAAAGAGAGAAAAGAAAAGGGAAAAAAGGAAGACAAGAAAGATTAGCGCAACTTTGTAAGAAAACGCAACCTTCTTGCTTTTTTCATTTTTCTCTTTTCATTTTTCTTTTTCCATACACCCCATCAGCTTCCGCTTCCGCACACAGAACAAACTGCGCAAACTAGCCGAACAAATCAAAGTAGCCGGAGACGACCCCGGCATCGGCGTCTTCATAATGGACGAAAACGGCGGCAACCTGACAAAAGTAACCAAGCTGGCGGAAAACACCCCGTCCAAAATAATCGGCATAATCCCCCACACCCCCAGCTCCGTCGTACATCTTGAAATCCGCACCCAATTCTCAGGATCAGACAAGTACCTAAAAACTATCCGTGTAATAAAACCCAATTTTACCCTATTGGAGCCATAACCTACCGCAGACCCCTGACCTAAGCTAGAGCAGGGGGCTGACCTAGCTACCATATATAAGTATTAACAGTGATAAAATCCCTATGACCGCTAGAAGATGTATGCCGAATAAATTCCTTGAGTACAGTCAGGGCAGGCTGCCGGTGGCAAAAACATCTTCTGGAATTCTGCGCCGTAGGAGACTTGGGAATAAAACAAAGAAAATTCAGAGAACAAACGTCCGGCGACAAACCCTAGATAAAGCTTTCAAACTACGCTATTTAGTCGCCGGAAGGCTCCGTAGGCGGTATCCTCCAGAGTTTTTGCCACTGGCAGCCTGCCCTGACTGTACTGAATAAATTCTTTAGGCATACATAGTGTAGTGATTACGCACTGTATCTACAGCCAGATTACACTAAACATGAAACTTCGATACCGCCACAACAAGATTATCAATAATCTGCTTATTTTGCCCGCTGATACTGTTTACATCATTCACAGCGGCGTTGATCTGCTCCGCGCTTGCCGCCATTTCGTTCATCCCGCCTGTAATTTCTCCGGTGGCTTTTTCCAGATGTTTGCCCTCGCCGATAATTTCCTTTGCGCCTTCAAGCATCTCTACGGAACTGTTTTTGACTTGCTGCGTAATCTCATTGAGTTGGCCGATAGCTTCCAAAATCTGCTTGCTTCCAGCGCCTTGTTCTTCCATAGCTCCACGAATATTTTCTTCCTGACCGGATACCGTATTAATTCCGCCCTCAATAGCCTCAAATTTTTCCAGTACGTTGCCGGTGGAACCGGAAATTTTTTCGATAGAGCTTTTAATTTTTTTAAGTACCGAGACAATGGTTTTTGACTGTGCGCTGGAGCCTTCTGCCAGTTTGCGGATCTCTCCCGCTACAACGGCAAAACCCTTGCCCGCTTCTCCGGCATGGGCGGCTTCAATAGCGGCGTTCATAGAAAGAAGATTGGTCTGGCTTGCGATGTTTTCCATTACAGCGTTAATCTCCAACAGACCTTCAGATTCTTTGGCTATTTCCTGAACGTCCGAAACAACAGTCTGCAATCCGCCACGGCCTACGCCGGAGGCTTCCGTCAACTCCTTCACCTTGTCGGCGTTTTTAAAAAGAGTTTTAGTAACAGTCTGTATATTAGCCAACATTTCTTCGACAGCGGAAGACGAGCGGGAAACGCTCTCTGTTTGATGTTCCACTTGATCATTTAGTTTTTCAATGTTGCCGCTTATCTGCCCCATTGTGGCGTTTGTCTCTGTTACAGAAGCCGACTGGTTGACAGCCAGCTTTTGAATTGTTTGAATGTTGTCGTTAATTTTTTCGACTGCAGACGTAGTTCTTGCCGAACTGTTAGAAAGGGCTTCACCTATATTCGACAGGCGCTCGGATTCTTTTTTTATAGTAGTGATTAGATTCTTAATATTATCAAGCATAGCGTTAAAGCCGTTTGCTAATTCGCCAATCTCGTCTTTTGATTTGACATCGGCGCGCATAGTTAAGTCGCCGCTGCCGGTATGCGTTACAATTTTGGTCATTTGGGTAAGAGGGCCGGTAATAGAACGTCCGGCGATAATGGCGACAATAACGCCCAACGCCGCGCAGATAAAACCGATGGTTAACATATTTTTGCGAATGTGGACTACCGGGGCAAGCACTTCGCTTCTTTCTACATTTTGAACGAATATCCACGGCTGTTTCGGAAGAGGCATAAAAGCGCAGGCCATTGCTTTACCTTCATAAACGTATTCTATGTCGCCGGTCTTATCTTTAATAATTTGCGATATCACATCAGCAAATGGCTTTAGGGAAGGATCTTTTTCCGCTTCTTTAATAGGGTTAAATTGTTTGTTTACCATTTCAGCATCAGGGTGGGCTATCATTGTCCCTTCACTATTTATTAAAAATCCATATCCGGTTTTATAATCGGTTCGTATATCGTTTACCATACCGGAAAGGAAGGTAGGACCGTCTTTACGGGCAACCACTACGCCTAAAACTGGAGCGTCCTTGGATTCATCCCTGAAAACCGGAGCGGCGAGCATCACAACCGGCTTGCCAGTAGCGCGGCTGATAAGCACATCCGAAATCACGTTTTTTCCGGTAAAGGCTTCTTTGATATAAGCCCTGTCGCCAAGGTTGGTGGAAGCGTCATCCCTAACATAGTAGGTCGTACCGTCCGGAAATACCAGCCCTATGTCAAGACTGTTAATACGATCCACATCAGGCGCGAAATTTGCCTTGACTACTCCTTCCCAGTTCATAGTCCTGGTTCTGGCGCGGTTGGCGATTTCCCAGAGTTGGTTGAGCAGGGCATCCAGTTTGACCTGGAGCAAGTCGGCATTTGACCTTCCGTTACTGATCATCGCGGCAAGAACAGACTCTTCCATGTTTTTGGTAACGAGCAAGTCAACTGTAACGATAATGGCGGCAGCTGTTATCAATACAACTGCCATGATTAGCAATGGTACACGGATACTTAATTTCATAAAACTTCCTCTTAGATGTTCCCAATATTATAACAAATAATCAATGATAAAATAAGACGATTCTCCTTGACCCAAACCCTTTTTTTTTGTACCTTTAATACAAGGTGGGGATATTCCCATATTATATCCAAATGAAAATGGGGATGTTTTATGTTAAAAAAGGACGCTCATTCGGAAAAAACTGAACAGAAAAATACTCAAATTGACGAGGCTTCGGCGGATAATTCCGCCGGGAATCAAGCGGAGACGGATGTTTCAAGGCAAAGCGCTGAAAAAGGCGCGGAATCTGCCGGTGAGGCGGTTAAAACGCTTACGCCGGAGGAAAAAATTGCCGAATTGGAAGCGCAACTGGCGGAAACTCGAGACCAACTACTGCGAAAAGCGGCGGATTTTGAGAATTTCCGCAAGCGGATGAATCAGGAAAAGCAAAACGCTATTGAATACGCCAACCAAAGCTTGCTTTTGGACATAATTCCGGTAATTGACGACTTTGAACGCGCCATTCAAGCGGGGGAACAATCTGCCGATTTAAACGCTTTTATGGAAGGCGTAAAAATGATCGAAAAGCGGCTGACAAGCCAGCTTGAAAACAAGTGGGGGCTTAAACGTTTCAATTCCGCAGGGGAGCCTTTTGATCCAGATAAACACGAGGCCCTTATGGCGGAAAAATCCCCCAATGTAACCGAAGCCGTGGTTCAGGAGGATTTGATAAGGGGCTATCTTCTGAAAGACAGGGTGATTCGGGCGGCGAAGGTTAAGGTTTTAATGCCCGAGGCATCCGGGGCTAGTGAATAAAAAGTAATAATTATTTATAATATTTATAAAAAGAAGGAGATAAAATCATGGGAAAAATCATTGGGATTGACTTGGGAACCACCAATTCTTGCGTGGCAGTTCTTGAAGGCGGAGAGCCGGTAGTTATTCAAAGTTCCGAAGGCGGACGCACTACCCCGTCCATTGTCGGCTTTACAAGCAAGGGCGAGCGTATCGTAGGCGCGCCCGCGAAAAATCAGATGATCACCAATCCGGAAAATACCGTCTATTCAATCAAACGTTTCATGGGGCGCCGTTTTTCGGAAGTCTCCAACGAAATGAAACTGGTACCGTATCGCGTAACGGAACAGGGCGATGATGTGCGCGTGGATATTGACGGAAAAAAATATTCACCGCAGGAAATTTCCGCCTTCATTCTTCAAAAAATGAAGAAGACTGCCGAAGACTACTTGGGCGAAACCGTTACCGAAGCGGTAATTACAGTGCCGGCTTATTTTAACGACGCTCAGCGCCAGGCGACAAAGGACGCGGGTAAAATCGCGGGGCTTGACGTTAAGCGCATTATCAATGAGCCGACCGCTGCCTCTCTAGCGTTTGGTTTTAACAAAGACTCAAAAAAAGACAAAGTAATCGCCGTTTACGATCTTGGCGGCGGCACGTTCGACATTTCCATTCTGGAACTTGGGGACGGCGTTTTCGAGGTAAAATCAACTAACGGCGACACTCACTTGGGCGGCGATGATTTTGATCACCGCGTAATGGAATGGCTTATCGCTGAGTTTAAAAAAGACACAGGTATAGACCTTGGCAAAGACCGCATGGCTCTCCAGCGTCTTCGTGAATCGGCTGAAAAAGCAAAGATCGAGTTATCTTCCATGCAGACTACCGAGATCAATCTGCCATTTATCACAGCCGACCAGAGCGGGCCAAAGCATCTGCAAAAATCGCTGACACGGGCAAAGTTTGAACAGATGGTGGAAGATCTTCTTGAACGTTCAAAAGAACCTTGTAAAAAAGCGCTTGCGGACGCGGGACTTAAAGCCGAACAAATTGACGAAGTTATCCTTGTCGGCGGTTCTACCCGTATTCCGGCAGTCCAGCAGATTGTCAAAGACCTGTTCAAAAAAGAGCCTAACAAGGGCGTGAACCCCGATGAAGCTGTCGCTGTAGGAGCTGCTATTCAGGGCGGCATTCTCGGCGGCGACGTTAAAGACGTGCTGTTACTCGACGTTACTCCCCTTTCACTCGGCATCGAGACGCTTGGCGGCGTAATGACAAAACTCATTACACGTAACACAACAATTCCCACACGCAAAAGCCAAATCTTCTCCACCGCCGCTGACGGACAAACCGCCGTCTCCATTCAAGTCTTGCAGGGCGAGCGCGAAATGGCGAATCAGAACCGCGTGCTTGGCAGGTTCGATCTTGTAGGCATACCTCCCGCCCCGCGCGGAATTCCGCAGATCGAAGTAACTTTCGACATTGACGCAAACGGCATTGTCCACGTCAGCGCGAAAGATTTGGGAACCGGCAAAGAACAAAAAATCCGCATCGAAAGTTCAAGCGGCTTGAGCGACTCGGACATTGACCGCATGGTAAAAGAAGCGGAACTCCACGCCGAGGAAGATAAAAAAGAGCGCGAAAAAGCCGAAGTGCGCAACGAAGCCGACTCGATGATTTACGCCACGGAAAAAAACATCAAAGACTTAGGCGACAAAGTAAGCGCCGCCGATAAATCAAAAACTGAAGAAGCCATCGCCGATTTGCGCAAGGCTCTTGAAGGCAGTGATCTTCAGTCAATCAAAAATAAAACCGAAGCGCTTAAACAGGCGTCTTATAAAATCGCCGAAGAAATTTACAAACAGCAAGGTTCATCGGGACAGCAGGGCGGCGGTCAAGGCGCAGGCCCCGGCGGCGGTTTTGATCCCAACATGGGCGGAGGCGGCGGAACGCAGGGCGGCGGTCCTATGGGCGGCGATAATACAAAGGGTGCCGAAGACGCAGATTACGAGGTTGTGAACTAAGTAATGGCTAAGCGGGATTATTACGAAGTTCTTGGAATACAGAAAAACGCCTCTAAAGATGATATAAAAAAGGCGTATCGTAAACTCGCTATTCAGTACCACCCTGATAAAAATCCCGGCGACAAACAGGCTGAAGAAAAATTTAAAGAAGCCACCGAAGCTTACGAAGTTCTTGGCGATGACCAGAAAAAATCCGCCTATGACCAGTTTGGCCATGCCGGAGTTGAGGGCATGGGCGGCGGTCAAACTCACGACTGGAGTAATTTTCGGGGCTTTGAAGACCTTTTTGGCGAAGGCGGCTTTGGCAGTATTTTTGAAAATTTCTTTGGCGGCGGCGGCTTTCGCAGGAGCGGCGGAAGCGGCGTAAGGCAGGGAGCGAACCTTCGCTACGATATTGAAATACCGTTTAAAGACGCGGTTTTTGGCACAAAAGTAGAGATTCAATATTCACGTAACGAGGCTTGTACTGTTTGTAAAGGTTCCGGCACGGCAGACGGCGGCGGCAAAAAAGCCTGTCCCGTTTGCCGAGGGTCGGGACAGGTAAGGCATAGCCAGGGAATTTTTTCGGTAGCTACAACCTGCCACAACTGCGGCGGCGAAGGCTACATAATTGACAAACCTTGTAATGAATGCGGCGGATCGGGGACGCAGAAGAAGCGTCAAAAAATCATGGTTACTATTCCCGCCGGCGTAGAAAACGGCAAGCGAGTGGTGATTCCCAAACAGGGCGATGCCGGCCCCAATGGCGGACCGGCGGGCGATTTATATGTTTTTATCAGGATAAAACCGCACGAATATTTTGAACGTCAGTCTTATGACCTTTACTGCGCCGTTCCCATTTCTATAACTCAGGCTGCTCTTGGCGCGGAAATTCACGTAACAACGCTTGATAACAAGACAATAAAAGTGAAAGTGCCCGCCGGTATTCAAAACGGAAAAATGCTCCGTATCCGCGATGAGGGTGTTCCAATGGGTGGGCAAAGAGGCAATCTTTACATAAAACTGATGGTGCAAATACCGGAAAAACTTTCCCGCCGAGGCAAAGAACTCCTTGAAGAACTCGCTAAAATTGAAGGGCAGAATGACAGCCCCAAACCTATTCCGCTTTCACAGTTAGGGGAAACTTAAGGCTTATTCCTTATTAATATTGTAAAAAATTTTGTTTTTTACTAATATTAATTAAAATGAATTTAATTAGCAAAACAGATACCACTGAACCTCAAAAAAAAATACCGTCTTTGGTTGAAATTCAACAGCAACAGGAGTCTTTACCTATAGATGAAAATGAAGTCAAGGAATGGTGGGATGAAAAGAAATACAAAAAAGGCGGAAACATGGTTTTAGGCCCGACGTTTAGTCAAGCTTTGTGGATTTATGCCAGAGATAATATCAATATACCCTGGCTTGATGTTCTCGATGGTATATATTTTATATACATCCCCATAATTGTCAGATGTTGTAAAAAATTCCTCAATTCTAAAGTCGATTATTCCAAACAAGATGAAATAATTGAAAATGTAATACAGAATGTTTTTGCAAAATTCAGCAAGAAAGACAGGCGAAGGAAAAAAAATGGCGAGTTAAGAGAAACAATCATTGGCGCTCTCATCATTTCTGCCAGAAATGAGTGCTTTACTATACTTGATAAAATAAACATTAAAATAAAAATAGAACGGCCACTCTTTGAAGATGTTACCTATGATGAACGAATTGACAACAGCAATTATAATAAAAGAATTGAAGCGCTCACAAAGTTGATTCTGAGTGAAAGAAATGATAAAAGACGTTATTGTTGTTATAGAAGATATATTATGAAGAGTAAGTATAAGCAAATAGCGTTAATTGCAGACATATCTGAAGAAGGTGTAAGACAACACCTTATCAAATTCAGAAAAAAAAACGAGAAGAAAATTCGGTCAATACTTAGCGAAGATATTGAGGATTTATTATGAAAGAAACAAACCACATTTCAGACATTACGCTTGAGTTTTACCAGATGGGACTAGCTTCGGCAGAAGAAAAGCAAATGATACAAGAAGCGTTAAAATCGGACCCGGAGTTCATCGCGCGTTATGAGGCGATTCTTCAAACAGATCAGAAAATTAGGGAACAATATTCATGGGAAAAAATGCCAAAATTGGCTGCATTGACAAAAGCCGCAACTCAGGTACAAGGCAGATCAAGAATAAGGGTAAGAGACTGGATTTACAATAAACGATCCCGAAGGGTACTTATAGCAGTTGCGGCAGTTCTTCTGTGCGCGATCATTCCAACGCTAATCTATCTGAAAAAACACGTTTCAAATAAAGAGATGACAGTAATAGTTACTTCTATGCCTCCACCTAACCTTACAGAACAACAGTCCGATATAAACATACCTGCCGGTATTACTTTCATAGCTGAAGGAATGTTCGTAAACAAGGAACTTAGCCATGTGATTATTCCCGCTTGGATTAATATAATCGAGAAAAACGCTTTTGCCGGCAATCCGTTGATTAGCGTTACTATCGGAGCCAATGTAGAGATAGATAATGAAGCGTTCCCCGGCAATTTTGCCGACGCATATACAAGTTATGGCAAGTCTGCGGGAACATATTCACGATCTGACGTATCAAGCGAAATTTGGAAAAAATAGGTTGAAATTTCCCTGCTCATAAAGTCTTCTATTGCGAAGAGGTAAAAACCGTCTGCGTATGCAGCGGGAATAAAAACCAGGAGGAGATGCAATATGAAAACGAAAACAAAAGTAAGCGGGATTTTGGCGGCGGTGATTTTAGCGACGGTATTTGCAGGCTGTGCTATTAATCCACGGACAGCGGCGATTGAACGGGCAACGCCTATTCGAACAGAACCTAATAAAAAACGGCCAAAATGGGTTGACAATCCGAGATCAGCAGAAACAAAAACAACTATGGCTATCGTAGGATCTTCCGGTAAATTTGCTACAGCAACCGGAGATTATGGCGCCAGAGCTTATGCCGAAATTAATGGCAGAAATCAACTGGGCCAATACTATGGCGTGGTAATAGCTGATCAGGCGAGAGCTCATGCCGCGATTGCGGGAATCTCGGCGAATACCTTGTCACCGGCAATAATTTCACAACAGCTTAATGAGAGGATTTCTCAATCTGCCGTGCAGGCGCTTTCCGCCAAGGAATACTTCACAGAAGTATTTATTGACAGTACTAACAGGGAAGCCTACCAGGTTTACGTACTTATGAGCATAGACAAAGCCATTGTAAAAAACACCATTGATAATTGGGGGAAGATGAAGGCAGAGGAATATGCTCAGAAAGCAGCTCAAGAAATTGATGAGGCAAGACGAGAGCAAACTCTTAAGGCTGCTGAGTTCTTTAAATCAGACTTAAGCAGTAAATTGGGGCTTTGAGATCATGAAGCCAAACACGGCATACAGGGGCGCTTCGGCGCTCCTGTTAATAATGGCAATTTATTTCTGTACGGTTCCGGTGACGGCTCATGCTGGCGGTAAAAAGGAACAATATACCAATAGGCAGGAGGGAAAAATTCTGCTTAGAACGGAACCGTCTGATTTCTCTGAAAAAGATAAGACTATTCCTTTAAACGATAACGGAAATGATTTTTATTTTTTAGGAATTTCTGAGCCTTGTGATACAAAAGCAAAATCATTCGAAGGCGCAAAAAAGAATGCTGACTTACAAATTCTTCAATACTGCGGCGAGTTGATTGAAATAAAAGGCAATGCAAGAAGTAAAATAAACGGTAACACAAGGAATACTTTTGAAGTTTTTGTGAATCGGGAAGATGAAATTACAAGGTACGCCCAAAAAGTATTATCAGAAGTTACTATTGTCCGATATTCATGTGAAGTCTGGCTTACAATTGAAAAAAAAGAAGAATATATTGGCTATGTCGTTTGCAAAATTTCAAAACAAAAAGTGGAAGACGAAATTAATAACTTCGCAAAAAATTTATCAGAACGTTATGTAAATCTGCTTACACACGGGGAAACAATAGCAACTGCTTTAGAAAGTTATGTTATGGTCGCAAAGGCGCTTGAACAAAATTCTTTACACCGGATAACGGCATTCTATGAAAATCAAAATGGAATAACGGGTTTATATGAATATGTAATGATAAAAATTAACGAATTGGCAAACAGCGTAAGCATTGAACAAATACCCGGCAGAAGCATTTTGGAAAATGAAAGTTTATATACGCCAATAAAATTACGATCATCAATAATGCCGTCTACAGGCTTTCTGACTTGTCAGGCAAGACTGATTGGCGGAAGCGATGATATTAAATTCCAATTCAAGACATCAAGCGATGACCCATATAATCTGCCGGTTCGTAATTTAAAACCGGGAACATACACTGTGGCAATAGAGGTACTTTTCTCTGAAATAACCGGAGGCATAGCCAAAAACGCGAGCGGTGGATTTTCGCTTGAAGTAAAACCGTTGAATGCAGTATACCGGACGGCGCAGGAAATGGAAGCGGGCATTAAGAAAGCGGTTGATATTTTAGCTGAGAATTTACAAGTTGCCGCAGAAACTAAAATAGGGCCGTTTTTCATGACTGGAACCGATATACCATCAGGACTGTCTCGTTATCTTGACGAAAGAATCAGGCATTACGCTATAAACAACCATGATAAAAAATATAGGATCGTTACAGGTGAAACTGCTGAAACAAAGAATATACTTAACGGATTTTTCACTAAACGCAATGATCTTGTCTCTGTTATCCTTCAACTGGCAACACCGTCTGGAAACGGCGACGGTTCACAAAGTTTTTTTCTGGCTGTAGCGGAACTGGAGCGCATGGGCATCTCAATTGAACCGGAAAATATAGCGGTCCTGCCGGAAAGGGATAAAATTATCAAAAAGATTGCAACAGAAGAAGGCATAAAAATAAATGCTGAATTTAACTCGGAATCCGGAACATACCTTCACCGCGATTCGTTGGAAATGAACATAAGAACTGACAAGAACTCGTATATAAAAATTTATCATATAGTAAATGATCAAATGAAAATGATATATCCAAACAGCATAGACAGGGATAATAAACTGAAGGCAAATGAGTGGCGATCTGTTTTTGAAACGGCATCATATTACCTGTATGAACCTTATGGGGTGGAGACTATTTTAATTGTTGCCTCAATGGAGCAATATGAAAACATTGAACGGGAATATATCACACCGTGGAGAGTAATAACGGAAGAAAGTCTTAGAAATGCGATAACCGGCAACAGAGGCGGTGATTTAGAGTTTAGCGCTATAAAGGGAGAAGCGCGTTTCAATATCTGCGTATTAAAACCTGATGAGGAATTTGAATATAAGAGACCGCAAAATATGACGGAGACGTATCAAGGGTTACGTGAAAACGCGATAAAACAAGGTGGTTTTTTTCAAGGCGGGGAGACTAGCGGGGTTTTTATTATAGGCAATACCCGTGGCAGTTATAGAATTCCACGAGACAGACCGGATATGATACAATTTGCAAGTTATAACTTAAACAGCTACAAAAGCGACTCAAATACCGGTACAAGCCTAAGGGGAGAGAACGGATACAATTTCTCTTTTACCAAACCTGTGAATATCTCGCAAGCAATACAAACAATTCGGCGTGAAATTGAAGACAAGGGCGGAGTGTTTATCGGTAATGAACAGCAAGGCAGCTTCCATGTATGCGGTATCGCGGGGTTGTATTTGGTAACTGAACTAGTGACGATTACAATAACAACAAAACCTATTATAATACCTTATGCGCTTATAGAGAAAGAAATTAGAAGTTATTTTGGCGGGGGGTAAATTATGAATAAAAAAATCATTCTGTTTTTAGCTATTGGTTGTACTAGTCTATCACTATTTGCACAGCCTTTTCCGTCAGGGGCTGTCATTGATGATGATCTATATGAAAGTATTCCGCAAAAAGCAGTACAACTGTCGAGAGCTTATGATAGTCCGTCGTCATATTCATTAAAACAATATGCGCCATACGCAAATTTACAAAAGGGCGGGACGTGTACCGCATGGGCAAGCGCATACGCCGCAAGAACAATAGCGGAGTCTAAGACGCTTAACAAATTGGAAAGATTATTAATAACACAGAATGTATTTTCTCCATATCATTTGTATAAAAGCGTTTTTATTTATGATTTTAAAGATCCGGAAATGCACAATTATAATAATCCGAACCCTTTAGGAAAAGAAGGTATTCCAATTAAGCATGCCATGGAATTTTTAAAACGTGAAGGAGCGGTTAGAACAATAAAAAATGAATTTAATTTGGAAATATCTCAAATAAAGTTGTCAATGTATTCAGGGTATCGTCGTTACCCTATTGCTAGTTATGCCAAATTATATGATTCCAGACGAAAATTGAAGGAAGGTGACTCTATCCGAACAACAAGGGTAAAAAAAGCCATCTCTGAAGGGAAACCGGTAGTGATTGCCATGAAATACCCTAAGTCTTTTGAGAATGCATTATATAAGGATGTTTGGAGGCCCACTGAAGATTCCAATACTATCAACAATATCTTAAACAATGAGGGTGGACATGCAGTTTGTGTTGTCGGTTACGATGACAACGAGCATGAAGGGGCTTTTGAAATTTTAAATAGTTGGGGTACAAATTGGGGAAAAGCAGGTTTTATTTGGATACCCTATACCGTATTCAACAAATTTGCGGTTGAAGCCTATGAGATGATAGAGAATATGGCGAATTATGAAATTTTAGAGTTTTCAGGTTCGGTACATATTCAATTGTACAATTCAAATCAGAGTATGCCGGTACGGTTTAATGGAGAATATTATCAAACAATCAACAGTTATCCCTCAGGAACTGAATTCCAGTACATTCTAAATAATGGAAAAGAAGCATGGGTATACGCTTTTGGGGGAGATTCGGGCAGTAATGTAACAACGCATATTTTTCCACCGGAAGGGATTTCTCCTGTGCTGAATTACAAAGGAAACGCGGTAGCTTTTCCGGATGAGTATACATGGATTAAACTTGATGAACGCGTTGGAACAGATTATCTTGTCGTCCTTTACGCGAAAGAAGCGTTAGATATTAACAATATCAGGAGACGGTTCGAAAGGGCAAGCGGCACATTCCCTGCGCGGGTTGTGACGGCTGTCGGGTCAAATTTTATTCCTGTTAAAGAAGCTCAATATGCATCCGGCGAAATGCGCTTTTCAGCCAAATCTAAAAATCCAAAAGCTGTATTTGTTTTACTTTTGGCAATTGACCACAGAGCAAGGTAATGGTATAATCTGAAATGTTTATAAAAAGAGGAGATTATTATGAAAAAGACATTATTTCTTCTTTTATTTGTAGCCTTTTGTTGGAATATTGCCGCCCAACAAGGCGGAGACTTAGAATTTACCACATCAAACAAATATGCGCTGGTTATAGGGAACGCGAATTATTCTTATTGGGGTAAGTTGAAAAATCCAATAAATGACGCGGAAGACATGAGAGAAGCCCTTGCAAGCATGGGATATAATGTTATTTATTTGCTTGATGTCAACTTAGACCAAATGAAAAATGCGGTTATAACTCTACAAAGAAGGCTCGCTTCGTCTAAAGACGCTTTCGGCGTTTTTTATTTTTCCGGTCATGGCGGGCAAAACAATAGTCAAGACTATCTTATTCCGGTAAATGCTTATACGCCCGACAGAGGTATGTTACCTGACAAGGCATTATCATTGGAGTATGTGCTGGATTCATTAAAAGAGGCAAACAATGCTCTTAATGTTTTAATATTGGACTCATGCAGGGACCACCCATGGAAGAGCAGCCTCCGTGGACTTGTTATTGAACAACACTATGCAGCCGGAACTATTATTGTTTATGCGGCTGAACCAGGCAAAACATCAGACGATGCTCCCAATGAGCGGAACGGACGGTTTACAGGTCAATTACTGAGGCATATCAAAACACGCGGACTTGATATAAATGAATTATTCCGAAAAACGGGGGAAGGTGTTCGCCAAAAAACTAATGAAATGCAGGTTCCCGTTATAACCACCTCATTCCACGGAATTGCCTCTATTGATGGAACACGGCCTAACAGTACGCCTCCACCGCAGCCCTACAACCCGCTTGTTGGTTCATGGAGTTCTTCAATGAAATCTAATGATGAAACATTAACCTGTAACCTGTCCTTTTGGCCGGATGGTACAGTCACAGTAGGACGGTACGATACAAATATAATGACAAAAAAAGTACCGCTCGGGCTTTGGTATTATCATACCAATGACATTAAAAGCGGTTCTGGAAAAGGCACATACAAAATCAGGGAGAATGGAAATATCATTTATATTGATATTGTGTTATATATTTCCGGTGTTTCAAGGAATTTTACCGATATTCGCGCAGAGGGGAAACTAAATAAAAACAACCCTAACCAATTTACGGTAAAAATGAAATGTGAATATAAATATGGGTATGTTAGTGACTATTATGAAGTATTCACTAAAATGTAGTGTGTGATCAAACGGCGGCAGACGCTTAGCCGAATAAATATGGAGGTATTATATGAAAAGAGCGGTTGCTATTTTATTACTATTGTGTTTTTCATCTTTGTGTTGTTTTGCTGAGGAAAGTTTGGAATCCGATAAAGATCATCAAACAATGTCAGTTTCTTCAGAATTATCATTACCTTTATTTAACTCTAGCGATGGTTTTTTTGGTAAAACATCTTCGATTAATAATCCAATGAACTATCCTACACAAGGTATTGGTACTCTTAAATTTGGGCAAACAAATTTAAAACTTACAAAGTATTCTGGTGGCGGTGGTGGAGCAACAGATGCCGGTATAATAGTCGGAACAATTTTAGGAACAGTGCTTGGCGGTCTTTTATTAGCTTCCTTAATTTTGTTAGCAGTAGGAGAATAAAGAGCGACAGCTCCAAACTTTTTCGCAAAGATTTCTCACAAAGATCACGAAGGTACAAAGATCACAAAGGAGGGAAAGAGGGGGGTGTTGTTTGGGTGCTTTTCGTGAGGTTCATGATTAGATTTTAAAGAGAGATTTTATTTTTTTGTTACTTTTTGTTTTCCTGTGAAATCATCAACTGACAGTTTGAAAACTATTATGTTGTTTAATTCGGTTTCGTTATAATCGAATTTAATATCTTTTCCTGTTTGATGTTTCATTAGATAATTTAATCCGTTTATTTTTTCATCTTTTGAATCCAGAAAAAATATTTTTCCAAAACCAATTATGCTTTTAAATTCATAACCGTAATCACAGGCCTTTTGCCCTTCGATTAATTTTGTGTCGCAGTCAATTTCAAAACAGGCGTTATTATTTTTTTTAATTATGTCAATTTTTTTCCCTTCTGTAGCGCAATGAAAATATAAAGTTAATTTTTCATTTTCATAAGAAAAACCGTAATTTAACGGGACAATATACGGATAGTTATTTTCAGATAGCCCTATTCTGCAAACTTTGCATTTTGCGATAATTTCCAGCTTTTCATCTGTACTGATTATCTCTCTGTCTTTTCTTCTCATTTTTGGGTTCTTTAATAATTTTATATTTTATTGATTATTGTTTCAATATCTGCATAAGGAGAGGGACAGTCAAGAGGAAAAAATTCCTCTTGACTAAATCATAGGAGGCAACCTTATTTTTTGACGTTTATATCAAAGGTTGCGCTTTTGCCATAAATGGAGTAACTGAGGGTCTGCTTGCCTTCTCTATCTTTATTGTAATTACGGATGTAGTTAGTGCTGACTGGAAGTTTCTTATTGGGTAAGCCATCCCATGAACCTTCCACTTCCATGGGTATAAGATATATGTCGAGCATTATTTGTCCGACTTTATATTCCTTCATTAACGGCTCTTTAAGGATCTTGAGGGAGGCCAATGGAACGATTGTTATATCAAATGAGGTCTTTAAGCCTTTGTACTCAACTGTAATGGTCTGCGTGCCTAATTTATCAAGATCAATACCTGTAAGGGTAATATCGTTATTGTCACGAACATAAAAACGATCTGGCTCCGGCGCGTCCGGATCCATTGGGGCTCCTCCGCTTTGTTGTATTCTTGGCGCGACAGAAAATGGAATCTCCATCTTTCCAATTTTATCCCAATTACCGTATACCTTAATTTCCGACTTTTCAAAGCCCATATATTGCCTCACGAGCCGATTATCGGACGGGCCTGGACCGGATATTGATTGAAGCGCCAGTACTTCCGTCTGGAAGCTTCCAGCTTTATTGTAGGCTACGTTGATAGTTACCTTTTGAGGCCCAACCTTGGTGTTG
Organism: Treponema sp. R80B11-R83G3; assembly: GCF_054786115.1. NCBI lineage: Bacteria > Pseudomonadati > Spirochaetota > Spirochaetia > Treponematales > Treponemataceae > Treponema > Treponema sp. R80B11-R83G3. Next base: position 18,548 of record NZ_BDHF01000016.1, read on the forward strand.
TCAAAAACAATTGCAGATGGGTTTATATTTACCTTCTTCTGACTTCCGTCCTTATAGGTAGCCATGAGAGTAATGCTCTTGGGGTCAATATCTCTATACTGACCTACCTGCTTGGGGCCATCTACGCTGTCCACGGATACAATTGTCATTGACGCGCATCCTGCCAAAATTGTTCCGATTATCGCCAATGTAGCGATAATTGCTAAAATGCTTCGCATTTTAGCTTGGAGTTTTGCTGTCGCAAAACTCCCCACATTCGTTCTGATTGTGTTTTTCATAAAAACTCCTTTTATAACACCTGCCTCTATGGGCAGTTTTTACTCCAACGATGATTTGGGAAGCGTACCCAACGGGTGGGGACTTATCCCTTTACTTCTTTGTCCATGTTGTGCTTGTGCCGTCCGGCCTTGTATAAGTACCAGGCGTTCCTTTGGCTTTGTCTGTCGCGTAGAATTTTGCGCGTAAGTCTCCAATATCTACGAATGCTCTATCAATAAAATTGGCTGAAGGAATAGTTCCATTAAATGTTACGCTGGTAATGTTAGTACAGCCGTCAAAAGCGTTAGCTCTAATGTTTGTAACGCCGCTCCCTATAGTTACGCTGGTAAGGCTGGTGCAACGGCTAAAAGTACCCGCATCAATAGTGGTAACGCCGTTCCCTATAGTTACGCTTGTAAGGCTAGTACAGCCCATAAAAACACCTTGTCCAAGGATGGTAACGCTGTTGGGTATTGTTACGTTGGTAAGACTGGTACATTCAAAAAAAGCTTGCATCCCAATATAGGTAACGCTATCTGGTATTGTTATGCTGGTAAGTTTAGCGCATGAGGAAAAAGCGGTTCTCTCAATGGTGGTAACGCTGTTGGGTATTGTTACGCTGGTAATACCGGTCTTCTGAAAAAACGCACCCCCTCCAATTTCGGTAACCGGAAGGTTTTGTATACTTGATGGAATAATTACAGTTGATTTATTACCTACATATCCGGTAATTGTTATCGTGTTTCCTGTTTTTGTTACTGATTTTGATACCCTAAAATCGCTTTCAGGATCGCCTGTCTGGGCAGGTGTTACTGTCGGTTGGGCTGTGGCTGGTTGAACTGTAGCTGGAGTTGTTGTTCCCACTTGTTTTGTCCATGCTCTTTTGGTGCTCAGAGGCCCTTCTGTTGTATAGGTTCCCGGTGTTCCTTTTTCGTTGTCTGTCGCGTAAAACTTGGCGCGTATATCGCCCATTAATCTGAATGCGTCAGCATGAAATTCTGCCGAAGGAATAGTGCCGCTAAATGTTACGCTAGTAAGGCTAGAACAGGAGTTAAATGCTTGCTCCCCTATACTTGTAATGCTGCTGGGTATGGTTATGCTGGTAAGGCTTTTACAAAGGGAAAAAGTACTTTTATCAATACTAGTAACGCTGTCCGGTATTATTATGCCGGTAAGGCCGCACTCGAGAAAAGCGCGTTGCCCAATGCTTTTAACGCTGTTGGGTATTGTTACGCTGGTAAGGCTTTGGCAACGGTAAAAAGCTCTCTCCCCAATACTGGTAACGCTATTGGGTATGATTACGCTGGTAATGTCCCTTCCAGAAAAACTCTCTGCTCCAATTTCAGTAACTGGAAGGTTTTGTATTTTTGACGGAATATTTACTGTCGATTTACTCCCTAAATATTTGGTAATACTTATCGCGTTTTCCAATTTTGTTACTTTAAAATCACTTTCAGCATCCTGAGCAAAGACACTGAACACCATAAGCGCAAGAAGCGCTACTACTAAAATTATGTTTTTCTTCATAGAAAAATTCCTTCGGACTTTAGTCCGCTGTAATTTTCCGCCCATTGACAGAAAATTACGAATAATTACTTGCCTTTAGGCAGTTTTTACTCCAACGGAGTAATAAATAAGGAAAAGGGAAGAGGGAAAGGTCGTTGTCACGTTATGCCCTAGGCATACCCTCGGACATAAAACTCCTTTCCCCACCTCCTTACTTCCCTTTTCCATTTCCTCACTTTTAACTCATTTTTAAATAATTACCGTATCTCATAAAAACGGTATCAATCACAATCAAGTTGTGATTGACACCGTTGGTTTTTTACTTTATTGATACGAAAAATACGCTATTTTGCCATCATAGCTCCCAGCAACAAGCTTTCCGCCGCCATAGGCGATATTTGCGAACTGACCTGTAATATCTGGAATATCTGTGGTTGTCCATGTTGTGAGGTCCGTTGAAGTCGCAAATTTAACGTTTATGCCGCCTCCTGCGATGGCCATTCCTATGGTAATAAACTTGTTGTTGTCATAGATGATTGATGCCAGGGGTGAAGTTAGTGTACTTAATGGATAGTTTGTTACGGCTGTCCATGTTATGCCGTCTGTTGATGTCGCCATTTTGCCAGACATCATCGTCGCAACAAACTTACCGTTACCAAAGATGATTGAGAGGATGTTATTGGAATCTGTGAGGAATATGCTGCCAACATCTACGCGTGTCCATGTTTCGCCGTTATCTGATGAATACGCTATTTTTTTACCTTTATTAGCTTCACTCTCGCCAGCGAAATAACCGCCCCCCGCGACAAGCGTGTCATTACCATAGGCAATTGCGCTGACGGCCACGCCGCTTGGTGCGCTCAAACTAAAATCCCATGTTACGCCGTCAGTTGATGTCGCCCATTGGTTACTGCTTCCCACGGCGATAAATGTATCATTGCAATAGAAGACTTTGATGCTGCTAATTGTGCCGAATTTATTTTCATCACTAACATCAACGGCTGCCCATGTTGTGCCATCTGATGAATACGCTAATTTGCCCTTACCGCCTGCGACAAATTTACCTCCGCCAAAGGCGATTTTACTGATTCCTTCCAATGGGCTATTCGTTACTACTTGCCATGTTACGCCATCAGATGAATACGCTAATTTGCCGCCCATGGTTCCAGCGACAAATTTATTGTTACCATAGACGATTGAGTAGATGTAATCTGTGCTGGCAAATGGGCTGTTTGCTACGTTTGTCCATGTTGGACCGGTTGGAACGGTTACGGTAACGGCGGCGCTGGTCTTTGGGTTGAAGCCGTCCGCGCTTACGGTTACGGTGTAGCTTCCCGCAGCTGTCGGCGTATATTTGTTAGGGGTCGTTGTTGAAGCTGTTCCGACATTGCTTCCGTCTTTTTTCCACTGGAAGGTTACCGTTTCTGTCCCGCTATAGGTTGCGGTTAGTTCCGTTCCTGTTGTAACGCTTGTAGACGGGCTGATAGTGATTGTTCCCGACAGATCAGAGACATCCTCCACCTTTTCGCACCCTATCAAAGACAGTGCAGAAAACCCAATTACCGCCACGATAGCGATAAATCCGAAAAGTTTGTTTGTGTTTTTCATAGAAAACTCCTTATTATATTCTAATTTTGGCAATTTCCTGAATTTCTTTTGTGAAAACACAAAAAAATACATGAAAATGTATCCATGTTTCATATTATGTAATATCAGTTCATAAGTCAATAGCAAAAAAGCAATTATTATTACATTTACGAGGGAAAATGCCCAAAAATAAGGCAAATATAAAGGAAATTTTAGCCGCCAATCTCAGGGAAACCCGCCGGAAAAAGGGTTTAACTCAGGAAAAATTGGCAGAAATGGCGAATATATCGCTTCGTTACCTTGCCATGCTGGAACTTAGGAACAGTTTCCCTTCCGGTGAAATGTTGGAAAAATTGTCAGATGCCCTTGATATTCAAGCCTTTCAACTTTTTTACCCTTCATCAACGCCGGAAGGCGCTATGCTCCATTTAGAGCAATCTATAGTTTCCAATATAGAGAAAACAGTAAGCGCGAAACTAACGCAACCGGAAAATGACCTTTCTATAAAGAAAGAATTTGAACAGTTAAGGCATGATATAATTCAAGATATAAAAAATATCTATGATGACAAATTAGAGAAATCATTTGTCTTTAATATTGAAAATGTTGTAAAAATGTCTGTAAAACAGGCTGTCGCGTCTGAATTTAAAAACCTTAAAAAAAATAAATAATTGCTATTATGCGCGATGCCCATATTCCTATTATTGCCTACCGCGTCAGCCTATCAGCCTTGCTGACAGGAGCGCACTCTTAAAACTTTAAATTATAATATTAGAACAAATGTCCCAACTGTAATTAAAATGCCGCCAATAATAGTTTTTATTGTTAATGCCTCTTTTAAAATAATAAATGCCATTACCATTCCTATTACTAAACTAAATTTATCTATTGGAATAACCTTTGAAGCTTCCCCTATTTGCAAAGCCCTATAATAACAAAGCCACGATAAACCTGTCGCTATACCGGATAAAATTAAAAATAACCAATTTTTATTTTCAATATTAACAATTTCATTTTGTTTGCCTGTAAAAAAGACAATACCCCATGACATAATTAAAACTACAATAGTTCTAATTGCCGTCGCTAAATTAGAATTCATATTTTGAATGCCTATTTTTGCCAATATTGCAGTTAAGGCGGCAAAAAAGGCTGATAATAAAGCAAATAATGCCCACATGATAGATATTATATTTATTTTTTATCTTCTTGTCTATATTATTTGTTAATATTTTTTTTAATTAAGTTAGTGTGTATGTCGCGTAATTTGAGAAGATTCATCAATAACAGTTTTTCCTTTAATATAAGGATTCGTATAAAATGAATATAACAGCTGTAAAAACATAAGACTCCATATAATCGGTTCGCAGATAATTACGCCAAAATAACCAAGAGCGGGCACTAAAAGGAAAGAAAATAATATTTTACCGATAAATTCTATGACACTTGAGGCAAGCGGAACAATTTTTTCACCTATTCCCTGAAGCGCAAGGCGAAAATTAAAAAGTAATCCAAGAACTAAATAAAATGGCGAGTTTATTATTAGATACCGAGCGCCATTTTCAATAATGATACTTTCATTTGAGCCGGAAAGTAATTTTATCAAAACCTTGGAAGAAAATAGAAGAACAACCGTTATAAACACAGCCCATATTAACGAAATAAAATTGCCGTAACGTACTGCTTTTCGTATGCGGCTTAGCTGGTTCGCTCCCTTGTTCTGCGAAACAAACGTGGAGAGCGCGATGGCTATTGTATTCATCGGCATCATGCAGAAACTGTTGATTCTGCGCGCCGTTATGTGCCCCGCTATTACAAGATAACCCAATCCGTTTATGGCGCTTTGAAGCACGATAGTGCCAAAAGTTACAATCGACATCATAAATCCCATAGAGAAACCCTGCGCTATAAGTTCTTTGTATAGCGCGGCATTATAATGGAAATGCTCTTTGCGAGGAATAAGTATTCGGCATCTTTTAAAAATATAAAACAGACAAAGCGCTGTCGAGATGCTTTGCGCAACGACCGTAGCTAATGCCGCGCCGCGGACTCCCATATTAAAATTTGTAATAAAAATAATATCAAACACTATGTTCAAAATTGATGAAATAATCAGGAATAAAAGCGGCATTGTACTATCGCCTATAGCTTGCAGGAGTCCCGCGCAGAGATTATAAGTAAAAGTTATAATTAAAAAGACAGTCAAAATAGAAATATACGAATATGCCGTGTCTATTATTTCTGCCGGTATGTTAATTAATTTTAAAAGCTGCGTCATAAATAGGCTTGCGATAACCGAGATGAAAAGCGTCAGAAGGACGCCAATTACAATCGCTCCGGCAATTGTGCGCTTAAATACGTCTTTATTACCTGCGCCATAATTCCTGGCCGCGACAATGCCGAAACCTCTGCCAATGCTTATGATGAAAACAAAAAACAGTTCAAATATTACCGAACACGCGCCAATTGAGGCAAGAGATGTTTCACCAAGAAAATGCCCCACGATAACCATATCCACAGTGTTATACAACTGTTGAAAAATATTGGATAACAACATGGGAATAGCGAAAATTAATAATGATTTTGTTATACTTCCGTTTAATAAATCTGTTTTCATTAAAATATTTATACTATTATCTACAGTTTTATTAAATTAATCGCTTCTAAGATGTCCATTTGTTTACTCCCCTTAATTATCACGAATATTATGTTTCTATTTATAACACAATATGCGTTCCTTGTATACTTATTGATTAACTATGAATTAATATCTATAGTTTATATATAATTAAGGAGATAAAAGTGAAAATTAAAATGAAACTGAGTCTTATGGTTATTGCCATTGTGACAGTCGTGGCGGGCAGCCTTGCCTTAATACTGCTATGGCAAGCATCCGATATAAGCTTGAAATCTAACCTTCGCGGCCTCAATTATATGGCAAGAGAGCAAGCCGAACACTGGAAAGGCAGGGAAGATGCATATATAAGGGCGTTACGTACTTTGGCAAATGTAATGGATGATTATGAATTAATTCCGGCGAATCAGCGCAGAGATAGATATGACGATATGCTGCACTCCGCTCTGAGATCAGAACCCAATATGATTGCTATTTATACGATATGGAAACCTAATGCCCTTGATGGCATGGACAGCAGTTTTATAGGCAGGACAGGATCAAGTCCCACAGGGCAGTACGCAATGACCTTCAGCAAGGAGACCGGAGAAGTAGTGTCCCGCGCAAGCGTTGATATTGCACACACTATGGACTACTTAAACGGTCCTCACGCAAAAAATGATCGGGTGGATAATCCTGAGCCATGGAAAGTAAACGGAAAAGACACATTTGCGTTTAGAATGATGGTTCCTATAATTAATTCCCATACCAATGAGGTTGTAGGGGGATTGGGCTGTCTTTTAGCCATTAATGTAATACAAACCACGGTAGAAGATGTTATTAAAAATCATGATGAAATATCCGCAATGGTTATTTATGCGGGTAACGGAATGATAATGGGGCACTTGATTCCTGATCGGGTTGGAAAAATGCTTATCGACGTAGATACGAGTTTTGGCGAATATATAAAAGAAGCAGATAAATCCGTGCGTGAAGGCAAGGAATTTGAGTGCAGAACATTTTCTCATGCTCTTGACACATATACAAGACTTAAAACTATTCCTTTTAAAATAGGCGATTCTGATCAGATCTGGTCAATAATGGTTGTAGCTACAGAAAAACATATTTTACGTGAAGTTAAAGTGATTACCGAATTTACTATTATTCTGGCAGTTATAGCCATTATAGCGGCAGCAATAATTGTGTACCTTGTCCTGAACAATGTAATCCACCCAATTGTAATGGTGGCGGGCCAACTCAAGGATATTGCCGAAGGCGAAGGAGATCTGACTTGTACCATTCCGATACGTACAAAAGACGAGGTAGGCGATCTTGCCACATACTTTAACGAGACGCTGAAAAAAATCAAAAACCTTGTCGTAAATGTAAAAAAAGAAGGACACGAATTATCTGACATAGGAACTGATCTTGCAGCTAACATGAATGAAACAGCCGCCGCCGTGAATGAAATTAACGCCAATATTCAAAGCATCAAGGTAAGAATTATTAACCAGAGCGCCAGCGTCACCGAAACACACGCGACAATGGAACAACTTACCGTAAACATTAACAAACTTAACGACCATGTTGAAAACCAAAGCAGCCATATCGCGCAAGCGTCGTCCGCTATTGAAGAGATGATGGCTAATATCAATTCAGTTACCGGAACGCTTATTAATAACGCTGCTAATGTGAAGACTTTAAAAGAATCCTCCGAAGTGGGACGCAACGGCTTGCAGGAAGTGGCTACGGATATTCAAGAAATAGCCCACGAGTCCGAAGGGCTTATGGAAATTAACGCGGTAATGGAAAACATCGCCAGTCAAACTAATCTATTGAGTATGAACGCCGCGATTGAGGCGGCTCACGCAGGGGAGTCAGGTAAAGGTTTTGCCGTTGTCGCAGGCGAAATCCGCAAACTGGCAGAGAATTCCAGCAAACAATCTAAGACAATTGGTAATGTTTTGAAAAGGATAAAAGGTTCCATAGACAAGATTACCCACTCCACCGAAAACGTACTTGGTAAATTCGAGGCAATTGACTCAAGCGTTAAAACCGTCGCTGATCAGGAGGAAAGTATCCGCAACTCAATGGAGGAGCAGACTACCGGAAGCAAGCAGGTACTTGAAGGTATAGGCGAAGTAACCCAAATAACAGGGCATGTAAAAGAAGCGTCCAGACAAATGCTTGACGGGGCAAAAGAAGTAATACAGGAGAGTTCCAATCTTGAGAAAGCTACTCAGGAAATAACCGGCGGCATGAACGAGATGGCTACAGGCGCGGAGCATATAAATATAGCGGTAAACCATGTAAATGGAATAAGCGGCAAAAACCGCGAAGCTATTAATGATTTAATGCGTGAGGTTTCAAGGTTCAAGGTGGAATGATTAAATTTACATATTTATCCACAAGTGATGTATTGTAATATCAGGTTCAGTTTTTCGCGGGTGAAGTGATTTCCCATGATATTTATTGCTTTTCCCGTCATATTCTATTGTATTTATATGTTCACATTTATTCCAACAAAGATCGTTTTCATCCGGTTTACCGCAAAGATCATCGATGCAATTATTAATTGTTTCGTGCCAGTTAAGGCATGTTCCGGTTTGAACATAACCTATCATACCTACAATTTTATGTTCTTTTCCATGAACCTCAAGTTTAAATCGCTGTATCCCTCATCAAAACAAACGGCAATATCAACAGTACGCATATTCCCTTGTGGATTCTCATGGGAAAAATTAACCGGAAACTCAGTATTATGTGCATAAACTGTCAAAAAATTTGATAAATCATAATTTAACTGCTTTTCGCTTTCCTTGTTTGGCCTTGCAATATTATCACGCCATTTACATAAATGTTCATATACAAAAATTATAATGCTTTCAACAAGTTCTTCTTGGCGTTTTTTGTTATTTGAGGGGACAAAACCCATATCATTCGCCGCCTTTGATTATGTCAAGTATAACATCGTCTACATCACGAATAGCTGTAGAACGTATCCAATAGCGTAATTTATTTGGTTTAACAATAATCAGAATATCGCCAGTGTATATTCGTATAACCCGTTGTGTTCGCAGAATATTATTTTTTTCTTTTTCGATCAAAGAAGATAAGGTTTCCAGCCAATTTGAATCATCTAATTCCGATAAAGAATTTTCCTCACCTGCAAAAGAAAAGGCAACAAGTCTGAAATCATTATTTTTTTGTTCTTTGCATTTTCTTAAATTCGGATATGTTTTGTTCATAAGACGCAAAAATGTTTGTGAATAACGCTGCAAATCTTCCTCCGATGCTTCTTTTTTTAATAGTTCGGAATCTTGTCCTATTCTAACATACTCAGCCATATAATTACGAATATCATCCAACAGCTCTTTTTCCCATGGAACTAAATCAAAATTACCATTATCAGGATATGGTAGATTCATAATGTCCTTTTTTTGTGTCGCAGTTGCACGAGCAACTAACATTCTGCCGCCACATAAGTAAAGACA